>JAJBTS010000095.1 GCA_020860885.1 Bacteroidales bacterium | reverse complement strand
GTTTTATACGGTGAAAAGTGCGGTAGCTCATTTATTTTGATTCTTAAAAACAGAATTTCGAAGTCTGGTGTTTATAAGTTGCAAAGTTTTCCATGCCCCACTTTTTAGTAGTTTTGAAAAAGACCTGTTAATCAGTATCTTAAATTGATTATAACTTGTTGATAACTTTTTGATAAAAAAGATTAATAAAAAAGTGGAGAATTGTGGAGAATTGTCTAATTTTATACTGACAAATAATACTTTACGAAAAATGGAACGGTTTACCGGTGACATAGATGCTAAGGCGGATTCGAAAGGAAGAGTTTTTATTCCTGCCGTATTCCGTAAAATCCTTCAGAAAATGGAGGATCCGCGCCTTATCATGCGTAAAGATATCTACAAAGATTGTTTGATCTTGTATACCCGCATAAGCTGGGAAGAAGAATTAGACCGGGTGCGCGCAAAATTGAATATGCACAACGAAGAGCACCGGCAGTTTTACAGGCAATACATGAGAGATACGGAAACTATAGAGATGGATGCCAACGGACGGATACTCATTCCTAAGAAATATCTCCTGAAAGCGCATATTAATAAAGAGGTACAGTTTTTAGGAATGGATGATTGTATTGAAGTCTGGAGCCCTTCTGTATTTAAGGATTCACTTGCTGATAACGAAACATTTAAGGATCAGGCCAGGGCATTTTTAGGGCAATGAATAATTCTGAAACATATCACATACCTGTACTCCTGAATGAGAGTATAGATGGATTGAATATAAATCCTGACGGGATCTATGTGGATGTTACTTTTGGCGGAGGAGGCCATTCGAAGGAAATTCTTAACCGGTTGACCGGCAATGGTCATTTGTATGTTTTTGACCAGGATGAGGATGCTGAAAAGAATCTGGTGGGTGATCCGAAACTGATATTTATCCGCAGTAACTTTCGTTATTTGTCTAATTTTATGGATTGGCACGGTGTAAAGAAAATAGATGGCTTGCTGGCCGACCTGGGCGTTTCTTCCCATCATTTCGATGATGAAACCAGAGGCTTTTCTTTCCGGTTCGACAGCCCGCTGGATATGCGGATGAATAAAAGATCGGGCAAGACTGCCGCAGAGATATTAAATACTTACAGTGAAGAATCGATATCCGACCTTTTTTTCCTTTACGGAGAATTGCGTAGCGCCAGGGCTATAGCCAGGGCCATTGTAAAATACAGGGCGGACGAACCCATAGAAACAGTACGGGATCTGCTGAATGTATTAAAACCTTTTTTTGGAAAAGAAAAAGAAAAGAAATACCTCGCCCAGGCTTTTCAGGCATTGAGAATCGAAGTGAATGGCGAAATGGATGCTCTGAAAGAAATGCTCCGTCAAGCGGAAGAACTATTAAATTCGGGTGGCCGATTGGTGGTTATCACGTATCATTCGCTCGAAGATCGGATCGTGAAAAATTTCTTTCGGACAGGCAATTTTACCGGAGAAATAAATAAAGATTTTTACGGAAATATTTTTTCTCCTTTCCAATTGGTAAACAATAAAGTAATTGTTCCCGGTGTGGAGGAAATAGAAAGCAACCCACGTTCCCGAAGCGCTAAACTGAGAATAGCTGAAAAAAAATAGATATGGAAACGACGAAGAAGAAAAGAAAAAATCCCTTTAAATATATTATAGGAGGAGAAATTCTGACAGAGGACTTTGTAATCCAACAATCGAAATTAATTATTCTCATTGTTATCCTCTTCATCGTATTCATCAGTAATGGATACTCCTGTCAGAAGAAACTTACTCAGATTGAAGATCTGAAAGCCGAATTGAACGATATCAAATATCAGAATCTGGTTATTTCTACTCAGTTGACTTCCAGTAGCCGGCAGTCGCAGATAGAAGAATTACTGGCGATAAAAGGAATTGATCTGGCAGGGCCTAAAACTCCTGCTTACGAAATAAAAAAATAAAGTATGTCTCCGAAGCAATCTGCAAATAAAAAGATCATGTTGTATTATTTTATAATAGCAACGGTTGTCGTTTTTATTGCTGTCCTTATATTTGGTAAGGCTTGCGTAACTTCCTTTTCGGACGGGGAAGCCTGGAGAAAGCTGGGAGAAAAACAAATTCGTCCGAATGTTCAGGTAGATGCTGTCCGGGGAAATATTTATTCCGCCGATTACGAATTGATGGCTACTACAGAAACACGTTACCGTTTGTTTATTGATTTCTGGGCGGATGGAGTAAAAGGGGATACCCTGAAAAAGTATGTTAAACCTCTTGCCGTAGAATTGAATAAAATGTTTCCGCAAAGGACGGTGGGGTATTACGAAAATCATATTCTAAAAGGCTGGCAGATGCGCGAAAGGGAAGGAAACCGTATCAAAGCCGGAGAGAAAGTTGCGAAGAGAAGCCGCGAATACCGTTTGCTGGAGCATGAAGTGAATTATGTGCAGTGGAAAAAGATCCGTAAAATGCCTTATTTCGAAAAAGGAATATACAAATCGGGATTGTACAAGAAAGATTTCGTTTCCAGGACGAAGCCCTACGGAACGCTTGCGTCCCGTACGATAGGAGATATTTACGGAGAAACAGGTAAAGGAGGAAAGAACGGCCTGGAAGCTCAGTACGATTCTCTACTGAGAGGGGAACCCGGAACCAGTACCCGCCGTAAAGTGAATGGACGGTTTATTTCTGTCGAAGATGTGAAGCCTATCAACGGGAAAGATATTATTTCTACCATTGATATTCACATTCAGGATATTACGGAAAAAGCTTTATTAAATAAACTCAGGGAGATAGATGCCGAATCAGGCACTGCCGTAGTGATGGAGGTGGCTACGGGCGAAGTGAAAGCAATAACCAATATGGGACGGGTCCGGGAAGGTGTCTGGGCCGAGACGAAAAATTATGCCGTATCCGATTTGAGCGAACCGGGGTCAACCTTCAAAGTGGTTTCTATGATGGTGGCTCTGGAAGATGGTCTGGTGCATCCGGAAGATTCGGTTGATACCGGAAATGGTGTGGTGCAACTGGCCGGACAAACGCTTCGGGATCACAACGCTCATAGGGGTGGGTATGGAAAGATAACCGCCGCCAAGAGTATCCGGTATTCATCCAATATCGGAGTGGCCAAACTGATTACCAAAGCATACGGAGACAATCCCGGTAAATTCGTAGAAGGTATTTATAAAATAGGTTTCAATCAGGATATGAGGCTCGAAATACCCGGTTATGGAGTGCCCCGTATCCGCCATCCAAAAGATAGTAATGCTCAATATTGGTCTAAGTCTACTTTGCCGTGGATGTCTTTTGGATATGAAACTCAGGTTCCGCCGATCTATACATTGGCTTTCTTCAATGCCATAGCGAATAACGGGAAGTTGGTTAAACCTATTTTCATGAAGGAAATAAGAGATAACGGAAAGGTTATAGAAAGGAGAAAAACACAGGTTATTAACGAAAAGATCTGTTCTCAGGAAACCCTGGCAGCTATACGCCAGATGCTGGATGATGTGGTGAATTCGGAAGACGGAACCGGAAAGCCGGCCCGATCCGACAAAGTGCGGGTATCCGGAAAAACCGGTACGGCGCAGCTCTCGCAGGGTTCGGCCGGATATAGGGCGGGTGGTTTATCGCATCAGGTTTCTTTCTGCGGATATTTCCCTTCCGAAAACCCTAAATATTCCATGGTTGTAGTAATCCGTAAACCACGCAACGGAGCCCCTTCCGGAGGATTGATGTGCGGATCGGTATTTAAAAATATTGCAGAAGAAGTGTATGCCAGAAATATGATTTACAAAGATAAATCTTTCCCGGTGGATACGATTCATCCATTTATCCCTCCTGTGAAGAGTGGATTGGCGGAAAGTTCTCTCATTGCTTTGAATAATCTGAAAATAGATTATCTGAACAATCAGGTATCCAGCGAATGGATCGCATCGGATCTTTTGGATGAGAATAAATTGCTTCTGAAAGATAAAGAGATGAATAGTGAAACGGTTCCCAATGTGAGAGGTATGGGGGCTAAAGATGCCGTATATGCTTTGGAAAGTCTGGGATTAAAAGTGAGAGTCTCAGGAAAAGGAAGCGTTACTTCCCAATCCATTAGTGCCGGATCGAAAGCCGTAAAAGGACAAACAATAACAATCCAATTAAAATAAGTGAAATATGAAAATAGCCGGATTCATCGATATTTTATCGCCTGTTAAAGTTATAGGCGACCGGGATGCGGATATAACCGGGGTTCATTCGGACTCACGGAAGATACAGGCCGGATCTGTATTTGTAGCTGTAAAAGGTACGCAATCCGACGGACATTCATATATTCATAAAGCGATAGGAAATGGTGCGATAGCTGTAATTGCGGAAGAATTACCGTCCGACACGGTGGAGAATGTTACCTATCTTCAGGTAAAAGATAGTGCGGAAGCTTTGGGAAAAGCTGCTTCTTTTTTCAATGGTGAGCCTTCTAAACATCTTCGATTGGTAGGAGTTACCGGAACGAACGGCAAAACAACTATTGCTACTCTTTTATATAACGTGTTCAAAAAGTTAGGGTACAGGGCAGGTTTACTTTCTACGGTTACCAATTACGTGAACGACCGGGAAGTGCCTGCTACGCATACCACTCCGGATGCAGTGGAATTAAACAGTCTTTTGGCTGAAATGCTGGCAGAAGGATGCGATTATGTTTTTATGGAAGTGAGTTCTCATTCCGTAGATCAGAAAAGGATTGCCGGTTTGCATTTTGCCGGAGGAATTTTTACTAATCTGACCCGCGACCATCTGGATTATCATGAGACTTTTGAGGCATACCGCGATGCAAAAAAGGGATTCTTTGACAGTCTTCCTTCCGGAGCTTTTGCCTTGACGAATAAAGACGATAAAAACGGCATGTTTATGCTGCAAAATACGAAAGCCGATAAATATAGTTATTCTTTTCAGGCTTTGGCAGATTTCAAAGGAAAGATACTGGAGACGCATTTCGACGGTACCTTAATGACTATTAACGATAGGGAGGTAATGACCCAATTCGTAGGGAAATTTAATGCATACAATCTATTGGCTGTATACGGAGCTTCTGTCTTACTGGGGCAGGATGAAAATGAAGTCATGGTGTTACTCAGTACTTTGCAGTCTGTATCCGGACGGTTCGAAACGATCCGTTCTCCCGACGGATATACGGCAATCGTGGATTATGCCCATACGCCCGATGCATTAACGAATGTGTTGAATGCAATCCGGGAAGTCCTGGATGGTGGCGGAAATGTGATTACCGTAGTAGGCTGCGGTGGAAACAGGGATAAAGGCAAACGGCCTATTATGGCTAAAGAATCGGTGAGGTTAAGCAACCGTGTAATTTTAACTTCGGATAATCCCCGCTTTGAAGATCCCGATGAAATCATTAAAGATATGGTGAGTGGTTTGGATTCTGTGGAGAAAAAGAAAGCGGTATGTATTACGGATAGAAGAGAAGCGATCCGTACTGCCTGCCTCCTGGCTCAGACAGGCGATGTTATCCTTATTGCCGGAAAAGGGCATGAAGATTATCAGGAAGTGAAAGGTATAAAAAATCATTTCGACGATAGAGAAGTGGTCAGAGAAATATTTAAACCCGAATAAGTAATAAACGAATAAGCAATGTTATACGATCTGTTTGATTACCTCAATAAGTTAGATTTTCCCGGAGCAGGAATGTTCCAGTATATCTCTTTCCGTTCGGCAATGGCTGTTATCCTTTCTTTGATAATATCTACTGTAATAGGGAAAAGAATTATTGGGTGGCTTCAGAAACAACAGATCGGCGAAACAGTACGTAATCTCGGACTGGAAGGGCAAATGCAGAAAAAAGGAACTCCCACCATGGGCGGTATTATCATAATCATTTCTATTTTGGTTCCTGTTCTTCTTCTGGCCCGTTTATCGAATATTTACATTATCCTGATGATCATCACTACGGTTTGGTTGGGAGTGTTGGGTTTTGTAGACGATTATATTAAGGTCGTACGTAAAAATAAAGACGGATTGTCCGGCAAAGTGAAGATCATTGCCCAGGTCGGTTTAGGTTTGATTGTCGGAATAACTCTTTATTTAAGTCCTGATACGGTAATGCGCGAAAATGTGGAAATAATAAAAGAGGGAAATCAGACGGAGATTACTTACTCTCCTGCGATTAAGTCTACCCAGACAACTATTCCGTTCGTAAAAAACAACAATCTGGATTATCGCAAACTGACGTCTTTTATTCCTACGGAATACCGGACGGCAGCTACCTGGATATTGTTTGTGATCGTTACCATTTTTGTGGTTACGGCAGTTTCTAACGGAGCGAATCTGACCGATGGATTGGACGGTTTGGCAGCCGGTACGTCTGCTATTATAGGAACTGCCTTGGGAATACTGGCTTATGTATCTTCGCATCTCGAATACGCTGCTTACCTGAATATTATGTATATACCGGGAAGTGCGGAGCTGACGGTATTTGCCTGTGCGTTTATCGGCGCGTGTATAGGCTTTTTATGGTACAATGCTTTCCCTGCTCAGGTTTTTATGGGAGATACGGGGTCCCTGACCTTAGGCGGTATTATTGCCGTATTTGCCATGGTTATCCATAAAGAACTGTTGCTGCCTATTTTATGTGGAATATTCTTGGTAGAGAGTTTGTCGGTGATGATACAGGTTTCTTATTTCAAATATACCAAGAAGAGGACAGGAGTAGGGAAAAGGGTATTTAAGATGACGCCTTTGCATCATCATTTTCAGAAAGAGGGAAATGCAGGTATTGATGCAATCATTCAGAAACCGATAGCTCCGGTGCCGGAATCCAAACTGGTAGTACGTTTCTGGCTGATAGGAATTATATTGGCTGTATTGGCTATCGCAACATTAAAGATGAGATAAGATGAAAAGGATAGTTGTATTAGGAGCGGGAGAAAGTGGCGTAGGAGCAGCGGTGCTTGCCCAAAAAGAAGGATTCGATGTGTTTGTATCCGACTCTTCTGCTATCCCGGAGAAATATAAATCGATGCTGGAGAACCGTAATATTCCTTATGAAGAAAATAAGCATACGGAGGAAGAAATCCTGAATGCTGATGAGGTTATTAAAAGTCCGGGAATTCCGGATAAAGCATCTCTGATACAGAAGTTAATAGCTCAGAACATTCCGGTACTATCGGAAATAGAATTTGCCGGCCGGTATACAAGGGCGAAAAAAATCTGCATAACAGGAAGCAATGGCAAAACCACAACCACCATGCTCACCTGGCATATTTTGAAAGAAGCAGGTTTGGATGTCGGTTTGGCAGGGAATGTGGGAAATAGTCTGGCTTTGCAGGTAGCAGAAGGAGATCACGATTATTATGTGATTGAACTAAGCAGCTTCCAACTGGACGGGATGTTTGATTTTAAGGCGGATATAGCTGTGCTCCTGAATATAACCCCCGATCATCTCGACAGATACGATTATAAAATGCAGAATTATGTGGATTCCAAAATGAGAATCCTGCAAAATCAAACGGAAGAAGATGCTTTCATTTACTGGATGGAAGATCCTGTCCTGAATCGCGAAATGGAAAAGATTAAAACAAAAGTTACTCTTTATCCTTTTGCCGGAACAAAAAGATCAGGAGCAAAAGCTTACACAGAGAACAATAATATTATCATCAATACACCTAATGGCATATTTACTATGGAAGAGGAATTAGTTGCATTAACCGGGAAACACAACTTGTACAATTCAATGGCAGCGGGGATAGCTGCTAAGTTGCTGGATATAAAAAATGAAAAGATACGCGAATCTCTGAGCGATTTCAAAGGAGTGGAACATCGGCTCGAAAAAGTGGCCCGCGTAAAAGGAGTAGAGTACATCAACGATTCTAAAGCAACGAATGTAAATTCTTGCTGGTACGCTCTTCAAAGTATGAAAACTCCTGTTGTCCTCATTATTGGGGGAACAGATAAAGGAAATAATTATTCCGAAATAGAGTCATTGATAAAAGATAAATGCCGTGCTTTGATCTTTTTAGGTGTGGATAATCGTAAATTGCATGATTTCTTCGATGGAAAGGTCGAAATTATAAAAGATGCGACTTCTATGAAAGAGGCTGTAAGTATGGCTTATGAGGTTGCACAAAAAGGGGATACGGTTTTGTTGTCGCCCTGTTGCGCCAGTTTCGATCTTTTCAGAAATTATCAGGATAGAGGAGATCAATTCAAAAATTGTGTTACAAGATTATGATAAATCATGGGAATGGATTTTGTAAATAAAATCTTTAGAGGTGACCGGGTAATATGGATGATCTTCATGTTCCTTTGTCTTATTTCCATTGTGGAGGTATACAGCGCGTCCAGTACCCTGACTTTCCGTACGGATTACTGGAGGCCTATTCTCCGCCATACGATTTTCCTTTTGATAGGATTGGGCATTGTATTGGCGGTGCACACTATTCCTCCCAAGTATTTTAGTATTCTGGCAGTATCGTTGCCTATCGCCCTGGTGTTGTTAGTTGCTACACGTATCTTCGGGAATCCTATTAACGGTTCTTACCGGTGGATAAGTATTGCAGGTATAACTTTCCAGCCTTCTGAGATCGCTAAAATTTGCCTGATAGGATTTGTTGCCTTTCTACTCAGCCGTAGGAAAGAAATGACCGATAAAAAGGTCTTTAACTGGATACTGATTGCTACAGGTATTACTTGTGGAATTATTTTTATAGATAACGGATCTACTGCAATTATGTTGGCAGGAATTATCTTCCTGATGATGTTTGTCGGCCAGCTTCCTTTCAGGGACCTGGGAAAAATAGTGCTGATCGGGGGCGCTCTGGCAGCTCTTCTTTTTGCAGTGATCACTTTTACCCCCGAAGAAACTTTTCAGAGATTTCTCCCGAGGGCTACTACCTGGGTGGAGCGCTTCAAGGATTTCGGAGGAGACGACGATGTTAACCGGGAAGGGTTTACCATTACGGATGATAATTACCAGGTATCGCACGCCAATATAGCTATCTCTAATGGCGGATTGATCGGAAGAATGCCGGGGAATAGCAGTGAAAGGGATTTTCTCCCTCAGGCATATTCCGATTTCATTTATGCGATTATTATTGAAGAAATGGGATTGATAGGAGGAATATTTGTATTACTTTTGTATATCATACTTTTTATCAGGGCAGGGATTATAGCGAATCGTACAGACCGGCTTTTCCCAAAGTTTATCGTTATGGGTGCAGCTCTGATACTCGTAACTCAAGCCTTAGCGAATATGTCAGTGGCAGTCGGATTAATCCCCGTAACCGGTCAGACGTTACCTTTGATTAGTCGCGGCGGTACTTCCACTCTTATAACTTGTATTTATTTTGGAATTATACTGAGCGTGAGCCGCTACGATACTCCTAAAGGAGCAAAAAGAGAGGAAGAGATTGAAGAAGAGATAGCCGAACAGAAGGCGGAAGCGCAAATGGATACGGAAGAATTGATGAGGCAATTTGATTAACAGATATGAAAAATCCTAAAGTAATAATCAGCGGAGGAGGAACAGGAGGACATATTTTTCCTGCTATCTCGATAGCGAATGCTGTCAGAGAAAGATATCCGGATGCCGATATTCTTTTTGTAGGCGCTGAGAACCGTATGGAAATGGAGAAAGTGCCTGCTGCGGGATATCCTATCAAAGGTCTGCCTGTGGCAGGACTGGACAGGAAGAATATGTTCAAAAATGTTTCTGTCTTATATAAGCTTTGCAGAAGTATGTATCTGGCCCGAAAGATTATTCAGGATTTCAAACCGGATATTGCTATCGGGGTGGGGGGATATGCCAGCGGACCCCTGTTAAAAGCAGCTTCCCAACAAAATATACCTACTTTATTACAGGAACAGAATTCTTATGCCGGGGTTACCAATAAATTGCTGGCTAAGAAAGCATCGAAAGTTTGCGTTGCTTACGAAGGGATGGAACAATTCTTCCCGGCAGAGAAGATTGTTATTACCGGGAATCCTGTTCGTCAGGATCTGGTGGTTTCAGAAGAAAAAAAGAAAGAGGCTTACTCGTATTTCGGTTTGGACCCGCTTAAGAAAACGATTGTTGTTCTGGGTGGAAGTCTGGGAGCAAGGACTATCAATGAAAGTATCATAAAATCTTTGGAGGAGGCATTTCCGGATGATGTACAGTTCTTATGGCAATCGGGGAAATATTACTATTCTTTCTCCAGAGAGTATTTATCAAAATACCCGGATTCACCGGTAATAGTAACGGAATTTATTTCCCGGATGGATCTGGCCTATTCGGTAGCGGACCTGGTTATTTCCCGGGCAGGAGCCGGATCTATTTCTGAATTTTCTATCTTGGGAAAACCGGTCCTTTTGGTTCCTTCTCCCAATGTTGCGGAAGATCATCAGACAAAAAATGCGCAAGCTCTAACCAGAAATAAAGCAGCGATAATGATCGAAGACCGGAATGCAGTACGCGATTTAATTCCTGAAGCATTGAAAACGGTTAAAGATACCGCTTTATTAAAAGAGCTAAGCGAAAATATACAGAAGATGGCTTTGCCTGATTCTGCAGATAAAATTGTAAATGAAATAGAAAATATCCTTTGGAAATGAGTCGGGCAGTAGAAATAAAATCTCTTTACTTTATCGGAGCAGGCGGAATAGGCATGAGCAACCTGGTGCGTTACTTCCTGGCCAAAGGAAAAAATATTGCAGGTTACGATAAAGTAGAATCGGAACTTACCTGTCAGCTAAATGCGGAAGGTGCGAAGATCCATTATGAAGATAATGTAGGGCTTATTCCGGAGGAATTTAAGAATAAAGGGAACACATTGGTGGTTTTGACTCCTGCCGTGCCGTCGGATCATTCGGAACTCACTTATTTCCGTGATAACGGATTCCGGATTATGAAGCGTGCTCAGGTGCTGGGTGAGATAACAAAAACCAGGAAAGGAATATGTGTGGCGGGAACGCACGGGAAAACAACCACTTCCAGTATGATCGCTCATTTGTTGAAACAGTCGGAGGTAGATTGCAATGCATTCCTGGGCGGGATATTGAAAAATTATGGCAACAACCTGTTGCTTTCCGATAAAAGTGAACTGACGGTTATTGAAGCGGATGAATACGATCGTTCTTTTCATTGGTTGACTCCGTACATGGCAGTCGTCACTTCTGTGGCTCCCGATCATTTGGATATCTATGGAACAGAGGAGAAATACCGCGATGCCTTCGAACATTTTACATCTTTGGTGGTAGAAGGAGGAAGCCTGTTTCTGGAACAGCATGTGGATATAATTCCACGGATAAAAGACAATGTCCGTTTGTATTATTATGGCGGAGATGTTTCAAAAACAGAAGGAGGGAAAAGTCCGGATTTCTACGCTCAAAATGTTCGCATCGCACGGGGAGAGGTTTATTTTGACTTTGTAACACCGGATACGGTTATCGAAGATGTTCAATTGGGTGTCCCGGTAGAAATAAATATTGTGAATGGGGTAGCAGCTATGGCGGTTGCTTACCTGAACGGAGTTACTCCTGAGGAACTTAAAAAAGGGATGGCTACTTTTCAAGGCCCGAAAAGACGTTTTGATTTTCATATTAAAAACGACTCTGTGGTTTTGATCGATGATTATGCTCATCATCCCGAAGAGTTGGAAGCCAGTATCTCATCCGTCCGGAAGCTCTATCCGGAAAGAAAATTAACGGTTGTTTTTCAACCGCATTTGTATTCCAGGACGAATGATTTTTACAAGGAATTCGCAAAATCATTATCTTTGGCAGATGAAGTGATCTTAATTCCTATTTACCCGGCACGGGAAGAACCTATCCCAGGGGTCAGCTCGCAAATGATCCTGGATCTGGTTACTGCTTCGCAGAAGAAACTAGTTCCATACGATGAGTTGGTAGATAGGATAAATAAAGAGGATACGGACGTGTTATTAATAGCAGGCGCCGGAGATATAGAGTTATTGGTTGAACCGGTAAAAAAGAAATTAAATGTTTAAAAAGATTTTACTTATTTCTTTTGCTTTTTTATTAGTTTCGTACATTGCTTTTGCAGTGGTTTTTATGAATCCTACTACGGATACAGATAAAGAATGTACCCATATGACCGTGGAAATCGCATGCAATTCGGAAAATGTTTATCTGAACGAAGCACAAGTGTTGTCTTATCTGAAAAATGCTAATGTGAATCCGGTAGGAAAGAATTTGTCGGAGATCCGAGTCGATTCGATAGAGAAAGCCTTGAAAAAGAATAAGCTGATCAAGAAAGCAAGGGTTTACAAAACCATCGATGGATCTGTTAAAGTAGAAGTCTTTCAACGATCTCCGGTATTGCGGATCATGTCGGATCAGGGTAATTACTACGTAGACAATGAAGGAGAGGTTATGCCGGTTCCTGCTAATTTTGCAGCGTATGTTCCCCTGGCTACAGGAAGCATTACGGAAGAGTATGCGAAAACGCAGCTTTTTGAATTTGCAATCTTTTTGCACAAAGATAAGTTTTGGAATTCTCAGATCGAACAGATCTATGTTCATTCTAATAAAGATATTGAGTTGATACCCAGAGTCGGCAATCATCATATTATCTTAGGAAAGATAGAAGAATACAAAGAGAATCTGGATAAGTTGAAACTCTTTTATGAAAAAGGGTTGAATAAAGTAGGGTGGAACCGGTATTCCACTATTAATTTGAAATTTAAAGATCAGGTAGTTTGTACAAAAAAACAATGAAGAAAAGAAGATATGTAAAAATAATCAGAAATTATTTTTCCTTCGTTTTTTCCTCATTTCTTAATCATTAAACGAATATGGAACAGAGGGAGTATGTAGCAGCATTAGATTTAGGGACTTCCAAAATGCTTGCGATGGCAGCAAGTAAAGATTCGGAAGGGGTCTTGAAGATTCTTGCTACTGAGAAAGTAGCATCAGGTACAAGCATCCGCCGCGGTTTTATTTATAATATTGAGGATGCGGCCACTAAAGTTTCTTCTCTGGTGAATAAACTGGGCTATAAATTACGTCCGGGGCTTAAAAAGATCTATGTCGGTTTAGGCGGTCAGTCTTTGCGGAGTGAATCTTATACCGTTAAAAAAGAGATGCAGGGTAGATCGGTAGATAGTAAAACTATTGATGCACTCTACGAAGAATGTCAAAAATATCAGCCAGAACTGGCCGAGATATTGGATGTCGTTTCTCCGGAGTATTTTCTCGACGGTCGTCCCGAGCCGAACCCTATAGGTGTTCCATGCCAGGTGATTGAAGCTAAGTTCCAGTTGATACTGGGTCGTCCTTCACTTAAATTATGCCTTAAGAAAAGTATAGAAGATAAATCCAGGGTAGAGATAGCCGGTTTCTTTATTTCTCCTTTAGCGACAGCCGAAGCAGTACTGACTTCCCGCGAGAAAGAATTGGGATGCGGACTGGTGGAGTTTGGTGCGGGCATTACATATGTTTCGATCTACAAAGGGGGATTGTTAAAATATATGATTGCCATTCCATTAGGAGGCAATGTAATCACCAAAGATCTATGTTCCACTAATTTGCTGGAGGCGGATGCGGAAGAGTTGAAAATCAACAAAGGCAGCGCTCTCAGCGAATCTGAAAAAGAAGAACTGACAGATGTAATTATAGAAGCCCGTATGAATGAGATCATAGCCAATGTAATCGAACAGATACGTCTTTCCGGATACGGAACGGCATTGGCGGAGGGACTTGTTATTACAGGAGGGGCTTCCCAACTCAGGAATTTAAGCAAATCGTTGCAGCAAAAAACGAATTTACAGGTGAGATTGGCAACCGTAGAAAAATCTCTCGTGGATGTGAATAGTTCGGAAAATCGTTTTATTGAGAACCCAGCTAATACAACCATCTTCGGTTTATTAACCCTGGGAAATGAAAACTGTGCGAAAGAAATTCCGAAAGTAGAGTCTCGCCCTGTGAACCGGGAACCGCAAACAGCAAATTCATTCGAAGATCTGTTTGAAGTAAAACAACCCGAAACGGAAGAGAAAGAGAAAGAAAAAGAGAAAAGAAAAGCTCCGGAGAAAAAGAAAACCAATTTTCTGGATCGTTTCAAAAATAAAATGGAGGGAATGTCTAAAAACCTCTTCGATGATAATACAGACGAATAAATTTTACAGTTATGGAAGAAATACTGACTAATTTCGATTTTCCTACTGAAACTCCGGCTATCATTAAAGTGATCGGTGTCGGTGGAGGTGGAGGCAATGCGGTTACTCATATGTATAGAGAAGGTATCAAAGACGTAACTTTTGTTCTCTGTAATACCGATAATCAGGCATTGCTTAAGAGTGATGTTCCCGTTAAGATTCAATTGGGAAAGAAGATTACCGAAGGACTCGGTGCGGGAAATAAACCCCATATAGCGGAACAGGCTGCACAGGAAAGCATTGATGATATTCATAAAATGCTTAACGATGGCACTAAAATGGCGTTTATTACAGCCGGGATGGGTGGAGGTACCGGAACCGGCGCGGCCCCTATCGTAGCAAAGGTGGCAAAGGATATGGATATTCTAACGGTAGGTATCGTAACCATTCCTTTCTTATTTGAAGGTCCGCCGAAAATATTACAAGCTTTGAGAGGGGTGGAGAAAATCAGTAAGAATGTAGATGCCCTGCTTGTAATTAATAATGAAAGGTTAAGGGATATTTATTCCGATCTGGATGTGCTGAATGCATTTAAAAAAGCGGACGATACTCTGTCTACTGCTGCAAGAAGTATTGCTGAGATCATTACTGTTCCCGGGCATGTAAACCTCGATTTTGCCGATGTAAACACTATCCTTCGCGATGGTGGAGTCGCTATTATGAGTAGTGGGTTCGGTGATGGAGAAGGACGCGTTTCCAATGCGATTGAAAATGCACTCAATTCTCCGCTGTTAAATAATAACGACGTTTTTAATGCCAAGAAGATATTGTTTAATGTCTACTTCAGCTCTGAAAAACCATTAATGATGGAAGAGATGAATGATGTCAATGATTTTATGGCAAAATTCGGAAAAGAAATAGAGGTTATCTGGGGAGCTGCCGTAGATGATAAACTGGGTCAGCAGGCTAAAGTAACTATATTGGCAACCGGATTTGGTATTGAAAATATACCTCTGATGGCTGAAGCTGTCGAAGAGAAAAAGAAATTAGACGAAGAAGAGCAAAGGAAAAGAAGAGAAGAAGATAGAAGGAAACAAGCGGAAGAAGAGCAAAAATCTCTTTATGAAGCTCAGTTGATGAAAAAATATTATGGGGAAGAAGGCTTGCGCAATATGGGTAAGACTACCCGCCCGAAACCGTTTATCTTCTCTGTCGAACAAATGGATGATAATGAGATCGTAGAGGCTATCATCAATCACCCATCATACAACCGCAGTCCGAAGGTGATGTTGGAAATTGCAGAACAGGCGGAAGCACGGCTCAACTACGAAGATCCGGCAGAAGTCGAAGACGATGAAGTTTATTAATAATAATTTAACAAAATAAAAATATGAGTTTATTTGATCTGGTCAGCAATGATATTAAAGCTGCTATGTTGGCGAAAGATAAAATCCGTCTGGAAGCGCTGCGGGGAGTAAAAAAAGAGTTCCTGGAAGCAAAAACAGCCAAAGGGGCGGAAGGAGATCTCTCCGATGAAATGGCTGTAAAAATTCTTCAACGCATGATTAAGCAACGCAAAGACAGCGCTACTATTTATGTGGAACAGAATCGTCCGGAATTAGCGGAGAAAGAACTGGCCGAAGTTGCCGCACTGGAAGATTACCTTCCTAAACAAATGTCTGCAGAGGAAGTGGAAGCTGAGATAAAAAAGATCATTTCAGAAGTGGGTGCTGCTTCTCCGAAAGATATGGGTAAAGTAATGGGTGTAGCTACCAAATCATTAGCAGGTAAAACCGAAGGACGGTTGATTTCTGAAACAGTAAAACGCTTATTGTCGGAATAATTGTTTCTGACCACAGGCAATCCGGTTTATTGGTACGACTGATCAAAGAATTTTCTTTTTCACTGGCAGGAAAAATTTGTTAATACCTTGGAGGGATCCCTTTCCACATGGGAAAACTTTAAGTAGGCTATATATAATGATGAATTACTATCGATAAGGGGGTGCTTTAATTGGGTTATTTGCTCATATAAGGATCGCGTATAGCGGTACATCCTTAAAAACTTATTCGGAATTTGTGAAAAAATATCTTTTAATCATCCTGTTATCCTCTTTTTTTCTGCCCGGAGTTTATGCTCAGTATACTTTTTCCGGTAAAATAACTAATTCCGATAAAGAACCGATAGATGCGGCTCAGGTAATATTATCTGTCAATGATTCTATTTTCGCTGCTGGCTACACAAATGAAAATGGCGGATTTATTTTCAGGAACATTCCTTCTCAGGATGGTCTTTTGTAAGGAATTTTGAGCACCTTAACAGTTCTTATACAGCCGTCTCTACTATTAAACACGTTACACCTTATACGCACTTACAACTTATTTATAATTTTACAAGTAACATGTATGTATCGTTTGCTTTATCAAATTCTATCGGTAAATCCCGTACACAGACACTCACGTATGGAGAATATTATAATTCTTACAATGAAGT
>JAJBTS010000350.1 GCA_020860885.1 Bacteroidales bacterium | reverse complement strand
AGAATATCCGGTTCAAAAAACATTCCTTCCATCGAATGTATCAACCCTATTAAAAACAAATGGAAAATCCGTTGGGATTTCCGCGAAGAAGACGAAGTGAATGCTTCCTACATGGAACACGATTTCGATCACAAACCCGAAACAAGTGAAATAAAAGAAGTGATCATCTCCTGGCACAACCGGGAGATTAGTAACAGGATCCTTTCCGGATTCGTATGGAAAGAAATCCCAGTATGGCTTTCTACCGAAAACCAAATGAACTTCAAAAGGACATTCGACCTGGCTTTCCAGACCGATGGTTCTACCCTGCCCGTCACTTTCAAACTGGGTACGGATGAAGAACCTGTTTACCATACGTTCGAAACTCTGGATGAACTCACCGACTTTTACATTCAGTCGGCCGAATACATCCAAAAAGTTTTGGAAGAAGGATGGCAGGCGAAACAGATAACAGTCACCAGTGAACAGTGAACAGTAATCAGTTAACAGTTAGCAGTAAACAGTAAACAGTGTACAGTAATTAGTGAGCGGTAATTAAAAGGTCAAAGACCTTATAGCAATAGCCGTGGGCAACGCCCATGGCAACAGGTAAACAGCAATTGCGATAAACATAAACACCCATCAGAGAAGAGTATTAATAAGATTCGCGAAGAACACTCCTGGTGACTGATGACTGTTTACTGCTAACTGATTACTGGTGACTGTAAAAAACAGATCGTATGAAACTAAAAATATTCAAACAGAACACAACACAGGAAAGAGTTACAATATCTCCTTCCGACAATTCAACCCTCACCCAGGCGGCAATGGGAGAACATGTTCTCGCGCTCTCTTTCATTCTTTCAGAGAAAATAGATTTTGAGATTAACGACTACGTAAATTTCGAAGGAAATACCTATACCCTGATCGAAAAGCCGGACCCGGCCATGAAATCCAATCAGGAATGGGTATACGACCTGAAATTCCATGGAATAGAGGCGGAACTGAAAAGAGCGTTGGTGCTCAATGGTGAAGATCCCGTATTCCCGTTAACGGGAAAAGTGGCCGAGCATCTGGCGCTGATCGCTACAAACATCAACCGGATCAAAAAAACATCCGACTGGAAAGCTTCCTATGTTCCGGGAACAGAAGACACCGACCCTCCGGCTTCCAATGAAAATATCGTGATAAGTTACAACGGTACTTCCTGTTACGATGCCCTGACACAACTGGCCACCCAACTGGAAACCGAATGGTGGGTCGATGGGAAGACCATCGTTCTCGGACCCTGCAAATTCGGAACTCCCATCACTATGGGTTATAAAAAAGGATTGGTAAACCTGAACAGGAACGATCATGAGAACCTCAAATTCTTTACCCGGCTGTATCCTATCGGTGGAACACGAAACATTGACCCTAAACCGGTCCAGGAAGGCGGCTATGGATTCAAAAGGTTGCAGTTACCGGAAGTCAACGGAAAAAGACCTACATTCATAGACCTGGAGACCAGCAAACAATTCGGTATCATCGAACACTTTGAAGAAGCGGCATTCTCCGGTATCTATCCTCACAAAACAGGAACCATCCAGGATACAGATGACAAGCCCAGCGAGGAAGAGGGAAGAGAAGAAACCGACTACTATTTCACAGACAACAGCCTGGGGTTTGATCCTGATGAATACAAAATCGACGGACTGGAAATGAGAATCGTCTTTCAGGACAGCCAGGAATTAAACGGATACGATTTTGAAGTGGTATATGATAATCAGCAGTTCAGGATCATTAATTCCTATCCCGAAGGGTTCGGACAACTCCCCGGAGGCAACATGATACCTCATATAGGAGATAAATATATCCTTTACAACATAAAAATGCCCGCCGAACTGTGTAAGGAAGCGGAAAAGGAGTTCGAAAAGACAGTCAATGAATACATTCAAAAACACAGCATCGATAAATCGGTATACCAGGGAGAAACCGATTATATAGAAATAAGTAAATTAATCGAAGGTGGACTTCAATTCAGGATCGGACAAAGAGTAAACCTGGAAGTATCTCCGGGAGATGTACGTAGCAGCCGTATTACCGCAATCTCTAAGAATGTGAATATCCCGGCAAAGATGGCACTCACTTTCTCGGATGTTATTGCCAAAGGCAAAATAGAAAGCTTGCAACAGGAGGTAGAAGAGACCATGAATTTTGCCAGGTCCTATACCCTGCCCGATGTGGTAAAGAGCTGGGAAAAAACTCCTCCGAGCGACTACAACCTTTTTTCTTCACTGAAATCGGTACGCGAATTCCTTAGTAAGAAGAACAAAGATACGGCCGAAGAAGAAATCACTTTCAGAAAAGGGGTCAAGTTAGGTAAATTCGACTATGGTCCACTCGGTACGGGTGGAGCCATCCTTATAGATGAAGACGGTAACTCCCACGCGGAATTCGATTTCCTCGATGTCCGCAGGAAAGCTACTTTCACAGAACTGGAGATCAAAGAGCTTAAACATATCGGAGGCGAATTGATCCTCTCCCCGGCATCGATGGTCTGTGACCGTGTAGAAGAAATAGAAATAGAAGTTAAAGGGGAAAAGCAGGCCGTATACCGCTGTTACTTCAGTACGACCGGCCCCGATGGAGAAAAGATCATGAACCAGTTCGAAATGAACGACCAGGCCATATGCCAGTCTTTCAATGTAGAAAACAAAGGAGCCGAAGGACGCTATTACTGGCGGCTGGTAATGGGTACGGGAGAGAACTACATAGATCTCCTGAAAAAGGACTGTAAAGGAACCGATATACCTCTGCCCGGTGACAGGATCGTACAACTGGGAAACCGGACAAACCCGGCGCGGCAAAACGCACAGATACTTTCAGCCTATGGACAGGATGCTCCTTCTTTCAAACAATATACGGGAATAAACAGCTATTCACTGGAAGACAAATGCCTCACGGCTTTTACTTCCAAAGGAAACCGGATTACGGCTAATTATACGCTTCCCAACGGAGATGATGTCCAGAGTAAAGTAGAAATGCTCGACGGATATATACGCAGCGAAGTCAGCAGTATAAAGAAAGATTTCCTCGGGTACGACTCTTACCTGCAAAACTCCTATTTCAATAACAACCTGAGAGGCTGGAAAACCAACGGGGATATTATGCTCGTCCGCTTAGGAAATAAAATGATATGGGCGGGCGACAATTTATACAGCCATAAAAGAACGTATGTAGGAATTATAAACGATGGGCAACGAAGTGTATTGTTTATCAGCAACAGTTCGCTGAAACAACTCAACGAAGACTACGAAACGCATCCTCTCTTTGAGAAAGAAGAAAGAGGCGACGAAGGAAATAAAACAACCTTATTCGCTCCCAAGATCTTCCATATCGGATTCAACTACAAATGTATTAAAGGAGGGAAACTGAACGTAAGTTTTTCCGATGTGATACACAAAGAAGAGTTTCACGATTTCGATACGTTAGAGGTAAAAGATCATACAATCGTTGCTACCACCGAAGAAGAAGGTTACCAACAATTCTCCTATTCCGGATATTGGAATGGACAGGGAGACTTCAACCTGAGTTTCGACGGAGAAATCTATATCTATAATCTACGCCTTACAGAAGACAAACTGGAGTACGTAGAACAAAAATTCTCTACTCGTATTACCCAGACGGATAAGAAAATTGAGTCCCTGGCAGATGTGAAGAAAGAAATGCCTAACGGGGATATCCAGTATCTGGGAGGAAGTATTGTGCAGTCGGCCGAAAGTTACGAGATCAAATACGTAGACACTACCAATGAAGAAATCAATAAATCGTCGGCCCTTCGCATTACCAGTGGAGGACTATCTTTCGTTACTTACGAAAACGGAACTCCTAATAACACTGCCCCATTGGTAACCCAGACAGATATAGAAAGCGGAAATATTAAAATTAAAGCGGAAAACATCGATTTCCAAGGACTCGTAAAAATAAATGATAAAGTAACTTTTAGAGAAGATGGCTCTTTGGAAGCCGCAGGAGCTACCATAACCGGGAAATTCGAAACATCCCAAGAAGGAGAGCGAGTTGTAATTGATTCCAACCCTGAGGATTTCAGAAAAATCAAATTAGTAACATCCTACAACAAGGTTGTAGGAAGTTTTGAGTTTTACGATACAGGACCACGTATAACAGGTAGAGTACGAGTAAGCGAAATGAGAAAAGATGATCTTTACATGACGTCTATTTGTGATTTAAATCCCTATGGACTATTTGTAAGTGCTCCCGGAAATTATCTGGACATTACTATAGGAAGTTTTTCTTTAATATCCTTAGGAAAGCTTCCAACCTCATCTTCTGAACTACCCCCGGCAACATTATGGAGAGATGGAGATCTTGTAAAAATCACTCCACTAAAAGATTAATCAACATAATAATAATCGATTTCACTAAACAAAACAAAAAATAATATGGCACTAACAGATAACGAATTTAAGAAAATCGTAGATGAGGTAAAAGCACAGCTTAAATCCGAATCTACCGGAGTAAACGAAATAGAAACCGTTAATTCCCTTACAGGAGTACAATTACTACCTTCCATGAAAGGCGACAAATTCGTACTCGCACCTGTCTCCCTGCTCTCGCAACCGGCGATAGAGGCTGCAAACTTAGCAAACTTAGCGGCAGGAGCAGCCAATACGGCGAAAGATAACGCTACCCTGGCGGCAGGTACGGCGCAAACGGCAAGGCAACTGGCTTTGGAAGCCGCAGAAAATGCAAATGCAGCCACGGAGACAGCCAACCACTTAATTGAGAATTTCGACGTGAAGATCGCTTCCGTTTCGTCTCTGCTGATCATTGATTATTTTACAGAAGGAAATGTCGACGTAAAAGATGAACACATCGAAAATGCAGGGATGGTAGTATTCCTTACGGATAGCTCCAGCATCGTTTTCAGAGTAGATACGCCTTCCGGTTCGTTGTATTTTAAGGACTGGAAAGGGAAAGAGGCATATACCTATGAGGATAATTCTCCCCGCCGGGATAAAGTTTTCTTATACAACGGTTCGATCTACCTCTGGAACGATTTCAAAATGATCCGCCAGGTGAATATCCTGGACCTGATCGACCTGGAAGAAGAACTCACCAACCAAAACCCTTTCTTCAATGTTACGGAAAGAGTTCCACTGGCTTCGGGATATTATACGCTGGAAAATGCCCTTAAAGCTGTCCCGGTAGACATCCGGAAGAAAGGATTGGTGATCACTTACCAAACCGAAGAAAACAAATGGGAAACCAAACAGTTTACAGGTATTTATCCCAAAAACTGGAGCATCGCAGACGACTGGAAAGACTTCGGCAAAGGGGGCGGCGGCGCTGTAATAAATGTTACCACTCAATTCCCTCTGGAATCCGGCTTTTATACCCTGCAAAGTGCGGTAGAAGCCATAGAAACAGCCAAAGAGAAAGCTTTAGGTATGGTACTGACTTTCGCCAGCGAACCCTCGAAATGGTTGTCTTACCAATACACAGGTACAAGCATCGAAACTCAGGCATGGAAAACCCTCGACCTATGGGAAGAATACGGTGGCGGAGGAAGCATCAAAACAATCTCTATCAACGCAAACGGAAAGATAAGCCCCGATACCGAAGGAAACGTAAACATCAACCTGGAAATTCCGGAAGTCGATGAAACCCTCGATCCGGAATCGACCAACACCATACAGAATAAAGCGGTGACGGCTAAAATAGCAGAGCTGGAAACCAGTACCCTGTTCGGCAGCGAGGTGGAAGTGGATGAAGAGAACAACACCGTAAAAGTTTCACTGACCAACAAAAGCGGGTCGGCGATCACCGAATTCGAAATACCGGCAGGTTCCGGCGGTGGAAGTTCAGAAGTGGCAGCGACCAAAATTATCCTTAGTGCAGCGGTCGATAAGCCAACCATCAAGGAAGGAGATTCGGTAATACTAAGTTATTCTTTCGACCACCAGTACACCACCGGAGAAGAAGCAGGTATCAGTACCGGACAGAAAGCGACCCTCGAGATAAGCATGAAAAGGGGAAGTACACTCGTGTATTTGCAAACCTTACAGGACGTTTCCAAAGGCGATTATACACTGGATGTATCCAAATACCTCACATTAGGTACTACCGATATTTATGTGAAAGCGGTTACCAGCGACCCGACCACAGGCAATTCACAGAGAAAACAGGCCTACCAGTCGGTACGGACACTGAACCTTTCCCTATCCTCTTCTTACAACCTGGCTAATAATATAGCAGGTTACCAATCATCAGATACATTAACCGTACCTTTCTCCATTACCGGAACAGGAAATAAAGTGGTTACCCTTTTTATTGACGGGGTACAGGAGTATACCCAGACAGTAACACGCAGCGGACAAACCAACAGCGCATTCAGTGTGCCCTTATCAATCCTGAAAAACGGAAGGCATACCATACAAATGGTAGCCGAACTGGAAGCGGCCGAAGACCTCACCATACGTTCGGAAAGTATCTATTTCGATATCCTGAAAAGAGGAAACGAAGAGGTGATACGCTTTATCGGAACAAAGATGTCTTTCCGCGACGGAAGGATATTCGATGCCGCAAACCACCTGACGCCTCGCCTGGAGACCGGACAGTACGAAAGCCTTGAATTCGAATTCGTAGCTTACGACTCAACTAAAAATCCTACCTATGTAGAGGTATACCGGGACGGCGCTAAAAACCAGACCATCAGCGTGGCGCGCACCACACAACTCTACACAAACCGATTCTCCGAAGAAGGAGAAGTACGGATGAAACTGGTATGTGAAAAAACAGAATACCCTTTCTTTATCGATGTAAATCCTTCGGATATAGATATTGAAGAAGTGAGTACCGATGTCGTTCTACGGCTGGTGGCAGCCGGAAGAAGCAACACCGAAGAGAATCCTGCAAGCTGGGAGTATGAAAACATCTCTACCCTATTCAACGGTTTTGACTGGAAAAGCAACGGTTGGACAGGAGATGTCCTGCGACTGACAAACGGTGCAAACATTGAGATAGCATACAAACCGTTCGCCTCAGACCCGACCTCACGCGGAGCTACCTACGAAATAGAACTGGAATGTTCGAACGTATCCGACCGAACGGCGACGGTCATCGACTGTATGAACCAAAACGTAGGCTTCAAAATGACCACGCAGGAAGCCATACTACGTTCTCTGGGAGGAGTAGAAGTAAACACCCTGTTCGCTCCCATGAACATCAAAGTGGCTTTCGTGATACGGAACAAAGAGAACCACTGCCTGATGGAACTATACGTGAATGGTATACGATGCGGTGCGGCGCAATACAGCAACAGCGACAGTTTTATGCAGCCGGAACCGTCCAATATCCGCATCAACAGCGAATATGCAGATGTGGATATACGCGCAATAAGGGTATACAACCGCGCCCTGAACGACGACGAAGTGCTGAATAACTATATCGTTGACCGGCCCACAGGCGAAGAGATGGTGGTATTGTTCAACAACAACGACATTGCTTCCGAAGACGGCATCACCAGCGTAGACATGGATAAGATCCGTCTGCAGGGTAAATCCGTAATGCGTATCGTAGGAAACGTAAATCTGGTGAACCAGACCAACGACAAGAAGTTCGAAGTGCCCGTAGATGTATATTTCTATTCCGCTTACGGAAAGGAATACGATTTCGTGGCGAAAAACATAGGGTTAAGGATACAGGGAACTTCTTCCACAACCTATCCGAGGAAGAATTACCGCCTGTATTTCGACAGAGGTTCCAAATACGACAACTGTACGCTGGAAGTAAACGGGGTAAACGTTCCGGATTTTAACTACTCGTTCAAACCGGGAGCCCGACCTGTGTCTATCTTCTGTATGAAAGCCGATTTTGCAGAATCTTCTTCTACCCACAACACCGGAGCTGCATCACTCATGAACGACGTATGGAAGAAATGCGGGTTCTTAACACCGCCGCAAAAGAACAACGCAAGTCCCTATGAAGTACGCGTAGCTATCGACGGATTTCCCTGCGATATGTGGTATGACAACGATGGCAGCAACCTGAACGTGTATTTAGGTAAATACAACTTCAACAACGAAAAGTCCGGAAGCTCGGTCGTGTACGGTTTTGAAGGAATACAAGGCTTCAACGACGGGATGGCTCTCAACGGTGAACGGAACAAATGCATCTGCCTGGAATTCCTCAACAACTCCGAACCGCTGTGTTTATTTACTTCCGACGATATGACCCGCTTCGATGATGCCCTGGAATTCCGGTACAAAGAAGATATAAAATGGAGCACAGCACATGAAGACGATAAAGCTGCCATCCAACGCCTCTGGTCGTGGATCGTATCCAGAAAAAACAATCCTAACGCTTTTGTCGAAGAAGTAACTCAATATTTCAATGTAGACAATCTGTGTGCCTGGTATTTGTACACCGAATACTTCATGGCTTGCGACCAAAGGGCAAAGAATATGATGCTTGCTACCTGGGACGGGCTGGAATGGTATTTCCTTCCCTACGACTGCGACACAATCTTAGGGGTACGTAACGACGGGGTACTGAAATACGATTACACCATAGACTACAAAACCATCGACGAAAGCATCAAATCGCACGCCTTTGCAGGATACGACTCGGTTCTATGGGATCTCGTACGTAAAGGACTGTACGATAAACTGGCTTCTGTGGCTGATTCCTTCCGTAAGAACATGCCCGTAAACGATGTTCTCGATAAGTTCAACAACCAGCAGATGGAAAACTGGTCGGAACGCATCTACAACAAAGACGGAGAATACAAATACATCCTTCCGCTCACAGAAGGAGTGGATATGCCCGACGGAAAGAAATATTACAACTACCTCTACTCCTTACAGGGCAGCAGGTACGCACACCGTACATTTATCATTCAGAACCGGTTTGCTTTGCTGGATGCACAATATGTGGTGGGAACCTACCGCTCGGATGCTTTCACTGCGTATTTCGGGTACGATTTCAGCCTGAACCCAAGGAGGATAAAGATCGTAGCCAGCGAGAAGTATTTCTTCGGCTACGGGTATACCTCAGGAGCGCCGACCTTAAGCGCCGTGCCTGCTGCAGGAAAAGGGAGCGTCGTGTATCTACCGCTCAGCTCCAAACTGATCGTCAACGACCCGCAGAACTTTTACGGAGCCAGCAGGATACTGGAACTGGACCTGAGCACCGTAAGTATGGCATTGGTGCAAACGCTCAACCTGAACAACTGTACGGCACTCAAAAAACTGGATGTAAGCTATCCGCAAACACAGACATCGTTGAACAACATCCTGATAACCAATTGCCGCGGGTTGGAAGACCTGAATATCACCGGATTGAAATCACCGAATTTCACCAGCATAGACATCTCCAAAAACGCAAGGCTGAAGCGCTTCATTGCTTCCAACACATCCCTCACAGGAGTTTCTTTCGCTCCCGGAGCGCCACTGGAAGAAGCCGTACTGCCGGCAACCATACAATCTCTGGAACTAAGAAGCCTGAACAAACTGCAACTGTCCGGATTAACACTACAAAGCCCGGGAACCATTACAAGGCTGGTCGTGGAATACTGCGACCTGCTGGATTGGGAAGAACTGTTGCAGAAATGTTACAATGTACGCTACCTCCGGGTAACAGGTATTGATATGACCGGCGACACTGCTTTCCTGGATAAATATATGAAGATGGGTGGCATCGACGAGAACGGAGCCAATACAAATACCTGCCGTTTGGTAGGGAATTACCAGCTCACCAATTATGTAGAAGAAGACAAACTGGCTACTTATCAGGAACATTATCCGGAACTAAATATCAAACAACCGGAATATACCTGCATAGAGTTTGATGATACCGTGGCAGACCCAGCAAATATTTCCAACCTGGATAATAAAACAGGATACAAGTTTGGCAATGAGTATAAGCCATCAGGACATATAAGCAAAATCCTTTCCATGCGCCATCGGGTATTAGGAAAAAAGACGGCGGAAGGAGAAGTGTCTATATTTCCTTTGCATGATGACAACAGCAATTATTATGCAGATAGCAAATATTTGGAATCTGCTTCACCTGCCTTATTAACAGGACAAGAAGGTAACGTATGGGTATATGAGCCCCATTATTGGTATAAAGGGATCAACGATATCATTAATGGCAAAAAATATGCTTTCTTCTCATCGAATGAAAGTGTAAAACAACCAGAAGGGGAAAAGATATTAATGCGTGATTTAACAATAGTTAATGGTTTTGCCTTAAGATTGAACCAACCTACTCTAGAGGCCTCTATACAAATCAATTCGACAAATTCCTATGGAATTATAAATCTAAAAGGATATAAAAGGGTAAGAGTTCCTGGAATAGCAAGTGCTGTTTACGGTGCATTATTCCTTGACAATTCGGATAAGGTTATTAATTCATTTTTTGGCTCATCGGAAAACGGGATGATTGATGGAATGTATATCTTCTCCGATGTCCCCGAGAATGCTACAAAAATTGCTTTTACTTTCAGTACTTTAATAGAAAATGGTTTTGTTTGGCTTACTAACTCCAAAGAAATTCCAGATATCGAACCGGATTGGGTTCTCCATGAAGAATGCCTTGGAGGCGTTTATAATGCACTAATAGAAGATGGTATAATGAGAACTAAGTCACAAGTTAAAGCTACAGTTAATTTACAAATAGATACCACTAGAAGTTGTGCAGAAAATATGGGAATTGGATACCGTATTTTTGACTATACACTACGGAAAGATATTGTAAATCTGGCAATGGCAAAATATGGAACCCGAGAGAGTATTTTCGGATGGATAAAAGATGGAAATGTGCTTAACGGTAGAACGAATGATTGTGGTATGGAAGATACAATTGATTTGATACATATTCCTACCAATGTCAATAAAAGGGCAGACAATACATTAGGATATGAGAACTTCATAAGCAATCAACTAAATCTTACAGAAGGTTTACAATGGGTAGCCGGTCATTTTATATTTAATGATAGAGAGGGAAATAGTAAAAACCATCCATTTCCTCCTTCATCACTTGCAGATAATGATAATTGGATTCTAAATGTTTACCACGGCAAAGAGATGGATATAACTCCTGTTCGTATCGGAGGAACCTCTACGACCTACTATCCGGCTAGTTTTAGACCAGCTTACAACGGTAATGCTGTATTTGGGACAGGTCAGGCAACGAGTGCATCTAGTAGTGGATTCTTTCATCAACATTATCATTATTATAATACTGCAGCGTATCTCTCTGGAAGAATAATGTTCATAGGCGCCATCAAATTTATAAACTCGGTTTGTGAATATAAACAACTTCAAAAACTAGACTAATACAGTTAACAGTAACCAGTAACCAGTAATATCTGATGACTGCTCACTGTAAAAAAACAGATCGTATGAAACTAACAATATATAAAAAAAATAAAGAAACACCTGTAGAGATATCTCCTTCAGACAATTCCACCCTTACCCATGCGGCCATGGGTGAGCACGTTCTCGCGCTGTCTTTTACCTTGCCGAAAAAAATTCCATTCGAGGTAAATGATTACGTGGAGTTCGAAGGCAATACCTATACACTGATCGAGACGCCCGAACCCGCCATGAAGTCGAACCAGGAATGGAACTACGACCTGAAATTCTACGGAATTGAAGCGGAACTCAAAAGAGCATTGGTACTGAAGACAGTAGACAAAGAATTCAATCCCGTATTCGCTCTGACAGGAAAACTTTCCGAACATCTCGCAATGATCGTGGAAAACGTCAACAGGATAAAGGAAACGACCGATACCTGGAAAAGAGGTGATGTGACAGACGGGGAGAATATCGTGATGGAATACAATGGTACTTCCTGTTACGATGCACTCACCCAACTGGCCAACCAACTGGATACAGAATGGTGGGTAGACGGCACAACCATCAAAGTAGGCAAATGCGAACGGGAGAATCCGGCTATTACTTTAGGTTATAAAAAAGGATTGGTCAACCTGAACAGGAACGATAATGAAAATGTGAAATTCTTCACACGCTTGTATCCCATCGGCGGAACCCGGAACATCGATCGCAACAAATACGGATTCAGCAGGTTGCAGTTGCCCCAAGTGAACGGCAAAAGACCTACATCCATAGACCTGGAAACCGCTGCAAAGTTCGGGATCATCGAGCATTTCGAAGACACCGCTTTTGCACATATATACCCGCAAAGGACTGGAACCATTACAGATGTAGAGGACAAAGAAATCACAAATGAAGATGGAGAACCCTTTAAAGTTTATTATTTCAAAGATGCTGGTTTGAATTTTAATCCGAATGATTATGAGATAGCCGGATTAACCAAACATATCGTCTTCCAGGAAGCTAAGGAATTAAGCGGTTACGATTTCGAAGTAAACTACAACGCGGAAACGCAACAATTCGAGATTATTAACCAATACGACAAAGGACTGCCCCAACTTCCCGGAAATAATCTAATTCCTTATATCGGAGATAAATACATCCTTTACAACATCTCTATGCCCAATACTTATTATAAAGAGGCAGAAGAAAAATTCGAAAAAGCGGTAAAAGAATATCTGGAGGACAACACCATCGACAAAGCGGTATACCAAGGAGAAACCGACTGGATAGAAAACAGCAAACTGGATATTAAGATCGGGCAAAAAGTAAAGTTATCCATTCCCGCAGGAAAGGATGAAAAGGGAGAAATTGTAGAGGAAATCCGGAACAGTAGAGTAACAGCAATAACAAAAAATGTGAATATTCCTTCCAAAATGATACTCACATTCTCGGACGTTATTGCCAAAGGCAAGATAGAAAGTATGGAGCAGGAGATCGAAAAGACCATGACTTTTGCCAAATCGAATACCCTGCCCGATATAGTCAAAAGCTGGGAAAATACCGAAGCATCCGACTACAATCTTTTTTCCTCTTTGAAATCCGTCCGGGAGTTCCTGTCAAAGAATAAGAACGATACCGCCAAAGGATTGATTACTTTCCTGAAAGGCCTCAAAGTCGGAGACTTCTCTCCCGGTTTTCTGGGCTCCGGAGCAGCTATTACAGTAGATAAAGACGGAACCTCGACTGCCGAAGTGGATAAACTGATCGTACGCCGGTACGCCAAATTCTTTGAACTGGTGATCGAGCGTTTGTCGCATATCGGAGGAGAAATGATTGTTTCCCCGGCCCGGATGATATGCTCGGAAATGGAAGAACTGGACGATGCCTACCGGTGCTATTTCGATACCGGGGAAAACGATGAAGTGGTACAGGAATTCGTAAAAGACGACCTGGCACGCTGCCAGGTCTTTTCCGGCTCGGAGATGAAATACTACTGGAGATGGGTGAGCGGTGTAGGACGTAATTACATCGACCTGTCCAAAACAGAGGCCGATCCGGGATCGGGCGTCCCGGCTGCCGGCGACCACATTGTACAACTTGGGCATAAGAATAACCCGGAGCGGCAGAATGCCCTGTTATTCTCCTCCATCGGGGAAGATGCTCCCAGCTACAAACAGTATTCGGGAATCGACAGCTTTTCATTGAATGGTAAACTTCAGACAGGTTTTACGTCCAAAGGAAACCGGGTCGAAGGACTTCTCAACATACTGCCCGGTAGCCTCGGTTGGCAGAACCTCGAGGGTCTGCCGGAAGAAATAGCCAAAGCGGCCGAAATAGAAGTAGGCGCCGTGAACCTGATCCGGAACTCGGCTTTCGCCGGCGATTCGGAAAGCCGCTACCTGAAACCGGAAACACGGCTTACTCCCAACACGGAAATGTTCAGCGGCAGCCTTACGTTCTGGGAAGGAGAGGCAGTAGTGGAAGAAGATCTGGAAAGCGCTTCGGGTTATACCTGTTCGACTGTTACAAAAATCTCCCAGGACTTGTTTCGTCCGCTGATCGATGGAGAGAAGTACGTACTTTCTTTCAAAGCCAAAGGAAACATCACAGCTAAAATAGGTATGGCTACATTCAGGCAATCGGTAACCGGCGGTTACGAACGGATCTGTTTTCCATTCGAAGCTTTCCGTGCAACGGCAGTAGAATTCTCCGGAGAGTTCACTTTCTGCGAAGTACAGTTGGAACGCGGAACGATTGCTACGGCATGGTCCGTTTCACCGTACGACAACGACAAATCCCTTCTGCAATACGAATCGTTGCGGTATATGTCGGACGCCATCAAAGGAATGACCCAAACCTTGGGAGGATTGGTATTGACTTCCATGATCCAGCTGGGATCTTACCGGAACGGGGAGCTGGAAAAGAGTACTGCCGGTATTTCAGGATTGTACAACGACGACAACGATGTGGCCTTCTGGTCGGGAGGAACACTGGAAAAAGCGATCCGGACAGCAATGACTTTCGCCGATAACCCACACAAACAACTAACGGACCAAGAATGGAAACAACTGGCCAACGTAGTAATCACTCACGGAGGAAGGGCCATCCTCAACGACGCTGTTTTCCGTGGTACCGTATATGCCGACTCGGGAATTTTCAAAGGAAGGATAGAAGCGGAAGAGGGATATTTCAACGGGCTATTCGAAAGCTCCAAATACGGAAATAAAATATCGATCAGGCACTCGGATAACTCTTCCTATATTTGTATGGATTCAGAACATGGCTATGAAGTAGGTAAATTAGGCTTCTTCTTCGAAGAAGGTTCCGGAGGTGGAACGGCACAGGGACGAATCAGACTCATGAATTACGCTACGGTTCCCAAAGAAGTAGCAGGCACACTGCAATCCAGCTTAAGGCTCTCCCCTCAAAGCATAGATATTACAAGATATGAAGAAGATTTTGGAAGTATTCATTTTAGTATAACTTATGAAGGCCAAGCCCATATTATGTTTAAAGACTTACCTTCCTTCAATAAAGAAAGCGACGTAAACCTTCCTTCAGGAACCGTATACCGGATAGGGTCGAACCTTAAAATAGTTCCCTGAATAAATAAATCAAAGAAATATATAAAACCCAATTAAAAACACAAACGTATGGACTTAAACACTATTCCTTCCACAGGGAAATGGTCGGACGCTTCTGCCGCCATCAACGAGAATTTCAATAAAACAAATATTGAAATAGAGAAACTGAAAATACCACTATCCGCTATAAGGGGTATTTCTCCACAGAAGCATTAAGGAAAGCAGCCTGGCCATTGCCCGTTGTCGGTGATACTTCGTGGGTAGGTTCTCCTTATCCGGGAACGGTATACGAATGCCGCGCTACCGGAAACTGGATCAACACCGGTAAAACCCCGGATATCCCCCAGGTAAATCTGGATAACTGGACCCAGACAGACTGGTAAAATAGTATGGAAGTAAACCGATAAGTAAAGAAAACGATTTCATAACAATTAAACAGAATAAATATGGCAACCATAAAACATTACAATGTTAATACTCCGCCTGCGGCCAGCAGTCCGGAAGGACAGTATTTTGTAAAAAGACCGGACAACCCCGACCGTTTCGATGTATATATTGTATCAAACAGAACCGTAAAAAAACAAGAGAATAACGAGGAGACGATAGCTCAGATAGGTCGCGATACGCCTGTTATAAATGTAGATAAAGATTACCCTCTTCCAAGCGGCTTTTATACCCTTACATCTGCTATAAGTGAAATTCCTACAGACAGGAGGAAACAAGGTCTTATTATAACATACCTTATAGATGCAGATACATCGGAAACGATACAATTTAACAGCAACGATGTAAATAAATTTTTGGATGAAACCGTCTGGAAAAAGATAGGATCTGGAACGAAAGTAATAACTCAATCACACGAAGATATAGGATATGTAGAGTACAGGTATACTGACCTTTTAGATTACTATGTTGACACTCCGGGGATAAACCTTAATATGAACACCGGGAACCAGGGGACTAGCAATCCTCAAAACAAAACGGCCTTTTTATTCAAGGTACCTATTCCTGCAAATGCCCCAACTACAATAAAGGCGGCACTTGACCAGAAGGTTAACGGAAGCGCAAATAATAAGAGGGTTCTAATATACGATGATACATCATTAATCCAAACTATCGAGGCGGCCACGGCAGTTAATAATGAAATAACATTTCAATTTGATATTCCTGTCTATTTTTCGATGTATATTGACTACGAAGATGCTTTGGGGTATAAGTATAACAATAAACTTGACTTCAGGCTTTACACAAAAGGCGATATACATAAATATAGCGTTGAGCTTCCACGCACCGGTACTATTGATCTAAAAGAAACCGACAAAAAAATAGATGATTTAGTAAAAGGAATTTATCAGCATGGAGAAGTTAAAAAAACGCTTATTCCTATGACTACATCAACCGACCGTAATAGTAATTATTACGGGCAGGTATTTACAACCGCTGGTTATACAATGGGACAATGGAAGATTGAAGCCGGGAAGAGATACGAACTGGTTATCGGGAAAAAATTAAGGGGTTCAATTAATGCGGCTAAATCCAGTACAACAGGAATTATAGGGTTATTACCGTGCGCAGGACTTGAAAGAATTTCTTTTAAGGTTACAAATCCAGTTGCTAATTTACTAACTCTTAATATTATTAACCCTCAAACTAATGTAATAGACGCATACGATATAAGCAATACGGTTGCAC
>JAJBTS010000259.1 GCA_020860885.1 Bacteroidales bacterium | reverse complement strand
ATTTAATAACTTTGTCTTATTAAGATATTAATAAATACTTCCAGATGAAAAAGTCAATATCATATCTGCCTCCCGCAAATCAAGCCGATTTGAATTATATAGTTTCAACTATTTTAAGTAGATTGAAACAAACGGAAATGATTATTCTTTTCGGAAGTTTTGCCCGGAATAATTTTGTAGTTTATGACGAAAAGGAGGAATTTGGAAAAACTCAGTTTTATGTAAGTGATTACGATATTCTGGTTGTTACCAGTGGTATTTTAGATAGTAGTGCAGGAAAAACCTTGGATAATATCACAGATATGTATTATAACAAGGCCAAAGATCCCGACAGACAACCTCCTTTACAGTTCATTAATGAAAATATAAAGAAACTCAATCAGGACTTAAAAGAAGGGCGTTATTTTTATACGCAAATAAAACAGGAAGGTATAATACTCTACGATTCAGGAAAACATAAATTAGCCCGTAGAAGAAAACTTAATTTTGAGGAAATCAAAAAACAAGCAGAGGAATATTTTAAGGAGAAATTTAAAAAAGGAGATCAATTTTTATTTCTTGCTAAATCTGCTTATGAAAAAGGATTCTATCCAATGTCCTCTTTTCAACTTCATCAAGCTTGCGAAAATTACTACTATGCTATCCGTTTGGTTTACACTCAAAAGAATAATAAGCAACATAATCTCACTAAACTTTCTGCTTCCGTTAGAAAATACTCTAAGGATTTAATGAAAGTATTTCCCCGTGATACTCCGGAAGAAATAAGGCTTTTTAATCTAGTAAAGGCTGCTTATGTAGATGGAAGGTACAATCCAAATTTTATAGTTACAAAAGAAGATATAGATGCACTTATTCCGAAAGTTGAATTATTAAGAAATTTGACGAAGAGGATTTGTGAAGACAAGATTAGAGAGTATGACAATATAAATGACTAGTCCTATAAACCTTTAACGCTTATTTAGGACTAGTCAGACTTATGGCCTCTATGGACGAGACTTTGGCTACTCATTTAAAAGTCCTATCTTTGAGAATAAAAGTTAGATAAATGGAAGATATAATAAACGGACGCTGCGGTTGGTGTGGAACAGATGAATTATACGTAAAATACCATGATGAAGAATGGGGTAAACTCGTTACCGATGACAAAATTCTATTTGAATTTTTAATATTGGAAGGTGCACAGGCCGGATTAAATTGGATAACTGTTCTACGGAAACGTAAAGGCTACCATAAAGCGTTTTATAATTTTGATGTGGAGAAGGTTGCACAAATGACCGATGCCGACGTAGAGCGAATGCTGAAATTTGATGGAATAATAAAAAACCGCCTGAAAATCAAAAGTGCAATCCATAATGCGAAATTGTTTATTGCTATCCAAAAGGAATTCGATAGCTTTTATAATTATACACTTTCATTTTTCCCTGACAGGCACCCCATAATAAACTATTTTAAATCCTTGAGCGAAATTCCTGCTTCTTCTCCCGAGTCCGAAGCAATGAGTAAAAACATGAAAAAGCGCGGGTTTAAGTTTTTTGGCCCTACCATATGCTATGCCTTTTTACAGTCGACAGGATTTATTAATGACCATTTGGTTGATTGCTCTTGTCGAAAATAGCATAACGTCCTTATCATTCAATCAGTCGAAAATCGTATTTTGATTTTTTATTGTTATTATTCAACAGGTTAAAACTAAATTCCAACGACCCAATGGAATATCTAAAAATCTCTTATTTCCCTCGTCTTGACTGTGCATATGGTTTCCCTTTTACCTTTATCTTTGAGGGTTTTGATTTTCCTATTCGCAATCTACTCCCCTCTTTTTTCTTTTTAAAAGGTTTTTCTTTTTTTTTATTGGCTCAGTAAATACTTTAGAAGAATTATCCGCTTTGGATCCTTTAGTTTGTTTAGAAACGCTGCTTGCTTTACGGTAATTGGTTTTTATATCGTATTCCTGCAAAGCTTTATTCATAGCTTTATTACTATTAGCAGGTTTCCGGCTTTGGGTTATTTCTTTTGACTTTTCCAAGAGGTCAAACAATCCCTCTAATTCAGTAGGAGTAAGATTCCTCCAGTTGCCCTGACCTAAACTACCCAATCGAATGTTCATAATCCTGATGCGCTCCAGCTTAATTACTTCATAATCGAAGTATTCGCACATGCGGCGAATCTGACGGTTGAGGCCTTGAATCAAAGTAATTTGAAAAGTATAAGGATTAATCTCATGAATTTCACAACGACGGGTAACACGATCCAGGATCGGAACACCTTGCGCCATCTTAGTAAGGAACTCTTTTGTGATAGGTTTGTTTACTTTTACCAAATATTCCTTTTTATGATTATTACCAACACGAAGTATTTTATTTACAATGTCTCCGTCGTTTGTCAGAAGAATCAATCCCTGAGAATCTTTATCCAAGCGACCAATAGGAAATATACGTTGTTCATGACTGATATAATCAACAATATTGTCCTTTTCATTCGTATCGGTAGTACTAACTACACCTACAGGTTTGTTAAAAGCAATATAGATGGGTTCAACTTCATTTTTAATAAGTTCTCCACGTACCTTAACTTTTTGTCCAGGCAGTACACGCATTCCAATACTTGCCCGTTTACCATCAATGGTTACCTGTCCTTCTTCAATAAGTTGGTCTGCTTCTCGTCGCGAACAATAGCCGGAGCCACTAATATATCTGTTGAGTCTATATTCCATTTTATAGTTTAATACGAATCTGTAATTTAACTGAGATTAGTCAAATTTAAATTTTAGCCAAAGATAAGGTAAT
>JAJBTS010000135.1 GCA_020860885.1 Bacteroidales bacterium | reverse complement strand
ATGCCCAGGAATTAAAAGTCGGCACCTTTAATGTTGTTTTTATGGCGCCCATAGAAGAAGATATAATCAATCACCCGGATGGCTGGTATAAACGAGGAGCAGCCGTGTGTGATCTTATTAATTTTTATGATTTTGATGTTGTGGGATTGCAGGAAGTCCGTGATATGATCCGAATGAGTAAGGGTAAAATTACATGTCAAACATACAATACGTTAACCCAGTTGGATAGCATAAACAGACGATTAGTGGATTCCGGAAAATACGATCTCGTTTTAGGAAGTGAATCACACCCTATTGCCCAGGATGCGGAACGGGAATTTTGTTACGGAGGATATAATCCGATTTATTTCAAAAAAGATCATTATCAGGCTGTAGATAGTGGGAGTTTTTGGTTTACACCCGATGGTAAACCCGGGCTTACATTCGGAGAAACGGATAAAAGTCAATCTCATATGTGTACCTGGGCAAAACTCAAGGATCGGAAAACGAATGTTGATTTCTTTGTTTTTAATACACACGCTACCGATAAGCAGCACGTTAAAGTAGCTCAAAGATTGATAGATAAAATAAATGAGCTGGCCGTCGATGAAGGCAACACAAACGTTATACTCATCGGCGATTATAATATATGGGAAGATCTTGACGGATATAAAATGTTAGCCAATCGGAATCCTAACGTACCCAGTCCGCTAAGAGATACTTATTATGAAGAAGGTTTATCTCTTTTATATCATGCAAGTAGTACGCCCAATCAATTTCAAAAATGGCATGTCGACGGCTCACGCATAGATCATGTACTTATCGGAGATGGATTCAAGGCTCTTCAGCATTTTATAATAACCGATGTATATTTTGAAGGGGAGTCGACTCGTCATATATCCGATCATTATCCGGTACTGGCAAAGCTGCAGTTTAAAGGGGGACAGCCACAGAGCGATCCGGAAGGTAGAATGGTTGTATCCTCTTATAATGTGGCTTCGGATGCAGGATCGGACGGATATACCTGGCGATTCCGTTTTCCGGTGATCAATAAAATACTTCAGTTGCACAATGCGGATGTTATAGGGCTTCAGGAAATGAATCCTTCCCGGGTACATAATTTAAGGAATGATCTATCAGATTATACTTTTGTTTTTACCGACCTGACGGTACCTATTCTTTATAAGAAAAATAAATTCAAGGTTAATACCAGTAGTTCATTCAATTTACCCGGGTCTTCAGGGATATGTTTCTGGGTAAAACTTACTGAAATAGCTACTTCTTATTCTTTCTACGTGTTCAATGCCCATTTATACAAGAGTACCCTGGAGGGGCAATACTTGGAGGCTTCCTTTTTTCTTCAGGATAAAATAAGCGAGATAGTCTCTCTTGAACCGGTTGTGGTAACCGGTAGCTTCCCTTTTAATGAAACAAACAGTGCCTATCTGGATAATTCGTGTTTATTACAGGATAGTTACCAAAATTCTCCTATCCGGTACAAATATAATTATGAGGGAAGGTATTATTTTGAAACAGGTCCGCTAGGTCTGGGGCAATTTCCTTATGGCCGGACTGTGAATGACTTTAGAATAGATTTTGTTGATCCTGCGGATACGGATCATATATTTACTTCACAGCAATTTACTACCGTACGTCACGGAGTGGTGTCTACCTGTTACTTTTGGGACACTGAGATGAATGTGCCGACTTATGAGTTTATGCAGTACAACAAAAATCCTGAACGTTTCCTCCTTCATTTTCCTTCCAACCATTTTCCGGTAATAGCGGAATTTGAATATTGTATCTGTGAGTGATATTATAAGAATACGAATTAAAAATATAATAGATTTATTTTATGAAAAAGCTGATTTTATTTATTGCTGTCCTTTTAATGGGAATGAATACAACAAAGAGTCAAAATATTAGTCTTTGTACCGGATATACGTTTAATGGAGATGTCCAGGTGGGAAAAAATTCTACAGCGGTAGGCCAGTGGGGTAAAAAATTATATTTCGGAACACCCGAAGAAAATAATTACGATCCTATGTACATAGCCCGGTATAATGCTTCAAGTACTTCATCTGAGTTGAGAGTGAATATAGGAGATGATGTGTATGATAAATTTGTGGTAGGTTCGCAGTTTTATAACTCGACGACTTTCAGTCCTATGTTGACGGTGGTCATGAACGGAAACGTAGGTATAGGCACTACTTCCCCTTCTTCTAAATTGCATGTGGCAGGGGATGTATTTATTCCTGCAGGGAAGGCTTTTCGTGTGGGTTCCTATAGCGACTCCGGCAACAGACTGAAATTGTGGCAATCGGGAAATGTATCTTATATTGATTATTCTCCTCAATTAAATATTCGTTCCGGAATAAATACGGTAGCGACTTTTGATCAGTCCGGAACCTTGATGCTTGCTAATCACCTGGTTGTTCCTGTCAATAAAACACTGTTTTTAGGAAATTCAGGTAGTAGCACTCAACATAGTAAAATCCGTTTTGTGGGTAATGATACCCGCTTTGAGTATGGAGGCAATTTGTACTTCAAGTTGGTAGATAATGACGATCTTATTATTGCTCAATTTGATAGAAATGGAAATTTTATATTGGGAAAACAGGGAGTTGTAACCGGAAACAGAAAATTGAAAGTAGACGGAGATGTTATTGCTAACCGCTTAATAACACAGACAAATGTCTGGGCCGATTTTGTTTTTGCAGAAGATTATGAGTTACCGGAATTAAATGAAGTAAAAGCCCATATTAAGGATAAGAAACATTTGCCGGGCATACCAACGGAAACAGAAGTGAAAGAAAACGGAATGGATGTGGGAGAGATGCAGGTGAAACTTCTTCAAAAGGTGGAAGAATTGACCTTGTATATTATCCGGCAGCAGGAAACGATTGATGGATTGAAAAAAGAAATGCAAAGTTTTAAAAATAATAAATGATGTTTGCAATACTGTCGTCGAAGTAACGCTACTGTTTTGAGTTGCCGGTTAGCAGTAATGATCCTCCGGTTAACGATATTATTTAACCCCATTACCGGATTTATATATCCGGAAATGGGGTTTTCTTTTTTCTGCGGCTCTTCTAACCATACCTTTTTCTTAATACGCTTCGCTATCCTTCCGCGATAAGTATCGTTACCCCTCCGCGAAGAGTATTAAGACCTCTTCGCGGTAAGTATTTCGCCCCCTTGGAGATACTCTTCACTACCTCGTGTTAATACTCTTCACTAACCCGTCTTAGTACTCTTCACTAACCCGTCTTAGTACTCTTCGCGACGGGGTGTAGATACTCTTCGCTACGAGGTCTAAATACTCTTCGCAGACAGGCATCGATACTTATCTCTGCCGATCGTACTTATTGTTCTTTTCTACAGTCGTTTTCGGCTGCTATTGACAGTCGTTTTTTAAGTCTGTAAACTCCTTACTGTTAACTGTTTACTGCTCACTGCTTACTGTTAACTGTTAACTGCTTACTGTTCACTGTTCACTGTTCTGTGTTTTCTGTTTATTTCCTTGCACGATATGTTTTTTTAGTGTAATTTTGCCAAAATTATTAATTAAGATTATGGCTAACTATTCAAGATTTCAAAAACATCTTACAGATGAATTGACCGGTATAAAAGAAGCTGGTTTATACAAAGAAGAGAGAATTATTGTTTCTCCTCAGTCCGTGAAAATTCGCCTGAATACAGGTCAGGAAGTATTGAATTTTTGCGCAAATAACTATCTGGGTTTGTCTGATAATGCAGGACTGATCTCTGCAGCGGAAAAAGCCATGAAAGATAGAGGGTACGGTATGTCTTCTGTTCGTTTTATTTGTGGTACTCAGGATTTACATAAAGAACTGGAAAAAACGATAGCGGACTTCTTCGGTACGGAAGACACTATTTTGTATGCCGCTTGTTTCGATGCCAACGGAGGTGTTTTTGAACCTCTTTTAACCGATCAGGATGCTATTATTTCCGATTCTTTGAATCACGCTTCTATCATTGACGGGGTACGTTTGTGTAAAGCTGTCCGCTACCGTTACGCCAATGCGGATATGGCTGATCTCGAAGCTCAACTGCAAAAAGCACAGGAACAACGTTTCCGCCTGATCGTTACGGATGGTGTATTTTCTATGGATGGAAATGTCGCTCCTCTGGATAAGATCTATGAACTGGCCCAGAAATACGATGCTATGGTAATGGTCGATGAATCGCATTCTGCCGGAGTAGTAGGAAAAACAGGACGCGGAACTACCGAACAATACAATCTGAAAGGTAAAATTGAAATTCTTACCGGAACGTTAGGGAAAGCTTTTGGCGGCGCCATAGGAGGATTTACAACCGGTAAAAAAGAAATTATTGATATGTTGCGTCAACGTTCACGTCCTTATTTATTCTCTAACTCCTTACCGCCTTCTGTAGTGGGCGCCGGGATTTATACATTCCAGTTATTGGACAGATCCAATGAATTGCAGGATAAATTGCACGCAAACACAGAATACTTTAATAAAAAGATGGTGGCTGCCGGATTCGATGTGAAACCTACGCAATCCGCTATTTGCGCAGTGATGCTTTACGATGCTAAGTTGTCTCAGGAGATGGCTTCCGAACTTTCCAAAGAAGGTATTTATGTAACCGGATTCTACTATCCGGTAGTGCCCAAAGGACAGGCCCGTATTCGTGTACAGTTATCCGCTGCTCATGAACAGGAACATCTGGATAAATGTATCGAGGCATTTACTAAAGTAGGTAAAAAATTAGGTGTATTAAAATAAAAAAGACGTAAGAGTTGAGAACGAAAGGCTTTGCAAATTATTATAAGGATGCAGGCTCTTATTTCTTAACTCTTATTTCTTAATACAATAAGCATTCTCATGAAAAAAATATTAATCATTGGCAGTACCGGACAAATAGGTTCGGAATTAAGTATTCGTTTGCGTTCTATTTACGGAGTAGATAACGTTATTTGCGGCTATTTCGCACCTCCTTTTCCGGAAGGTTTTTTTGAAGCAGGCCCTACGGTAGAAATTGACGCTTTGAATATCAATCAGATAGCGGATACGGTAAAGAAGTACAATATCGATACTATCTATAATCTGGCGGCTATCTTATCTGCTACAGCAGAGAAGAATCCTAAATTAGGATGGGATGTAGGTGTAGGCAGCCTGATGAACTGTCTGGATGTAGCGAAAGAATACAAATGTGCTTTATTCACTCCCAGTTCCATCGGAGCTTTCGGTCCGAGTACACCCAAAGATAACACTCCTCAGGATACCGTTCAGCGTCCTACCACCATATACGGGATTACCAAAGTTACCGGTGAAATGTTGAGCGATTATTATTACACACGTTTTGGAGTGGATACCCGTTCGGTACGTTTTCCAGGAATCATTTCCAATATGACGTTACCCGGCGGAGGTACTACCGATTACGCGGTAGAGATTTTTTACAAAGCGGTGAAAGGGGAAGATTTTGAATGTCCGGTTAAAGCAGGTACGTTCATGGATATGATGTATATGCCGGATGCTTTGGATGCGGCTATCGATTTGATGGAAGCGGATCCTTCCCGTTTGATCCATAGGAATTCATTCAATGTTACAGCCATGAGTTTTGATCCGGAAATGTTGTATGCTGCTATTAAAAAGCATTATCCCAATTTCAAGATGACTTACAATGTAGATCCTCTAAAACAAGCCATTGCCGATTCATGGCCCAACAAACTGGACGATTCTGCTGCCCGTTCGGAGTGGGATTGGAGTCCTAAGTACGATCTGGAAAAGATGACCGTGGATATGATCAATACATTAAAAACAAGACTGAATAAATAAAATTAAAAGTAAGAGGTTATCTATTTTTAGGTAGCCTCGGTATTCTGCAAAAATTATAATTGTGATTGTTTGCCCCCAACCCCCTAAAGGGGGGCTATTGATATTCCAGGGTTTAAAAAGTCCCCTTTAGGGGATTTAGGGGCAGAAAGTTCTTTTTGGACAGACTCCTTTATTAAACCAGGCTTATCGGCCAAGCGATGGGATTATTTATTTTTTGGACATCCCTTTGGGGCTAAAAGTTCTTTTTAGGCAGCCTCTGGGAAAATTGAAATCATAATTATGATTGTTTGGAGAATGCTTGCAATTCAACCTCTTCAATATTGAACACAACTGTGGATATAATACAACTATTACCCGATTCTATAGCCAACCAGATCGCTGCCGGAGAGGTGATCCAACGCCCTGCATCCGTAGTGAAGGAATTGATTGAGAATGCGATAGACGCCGGTGCCGATCACATACAACTGATCGTTAAAGATGCCGGGCGTTCCCTGATCCAGGTAATAGATAATGGTAAAGGCATGTCGGAAACCGATGCCCGCATGGCATTTGAACGGCATGCTACTTCTAAAATCCGCAATGCTCAGGATTTATTTTCCCTCAAAACGATGGGGTTCCGGGGGGAAGCGCTGGCTTCCATAGCCGCCGTGGCACAGGTAGAGTTAAAGACAAAGCTTCGGAAAGACGATGTAGGAACTTTACTCCGTATTTCCGGATCGCAGGTCGAAGCGCAGGAGACAGTGGTATGCAATGAAGGAAGCAGTTTTTCTGTAAAGAATCTTTTTTTTAATATTCCTGCAAGGAGGAAATTCCTTAAATCCAACGAGACGGAGTTTAAGAATATACTTACTGAGTTTGAACGGATAGCTTTGGTAAATCCGTCTGTCTCTTTTTCTCTTACACACAATGAGGTCGAGGCTTATTCCTTACCTGTTTCAGGATTGAAACAGAGAATTATAAATGTGATGGGCAAAAAGATATCTTCTTCTCTTTTGCCTCTGAATATCCATACTTCTTTTATTAATATTTCCGGTTTCATCGGTTCTCCCGATTCGAGCAAGAAAAGGTCTGCCATGCAGTTTTTCTTTGTCAACGGGCGGTATATGCGTCATCCTTATTTCCATAGGGCTGTGATGCTGGCGTACGAGGCTTTTATCCCTTCGGGTGAACAGCCTAATTATTTTATTTACCTGGATGTGGATCCGGGAAGTATCGATGTGAATATCCATCCGACCAAGACCGAGATCAAATTTGAGAACGAACAGCAACTTTTTCAGGTAATTGCTTCAGCTGTGAAAGAGGCTATAGCAGTGCCTGCTTTGGAGTTCGACCGGGAAGGAACTATCGAAATGCCGGTGTATACTCCCGAACGTACGAAATTGGTAGAACCTCCCCAAATTCAGTTGCAGTCGAACTACAATCCTTTCAAAGAAAGCAGGTCGTATGAACGTTCTAAAATCGATTGGGAGAAATTGTATGAAAAGAATCCCGATCCGGAGGTAAAACCTACGGAAGTCTACCCGGAATTTGCCGATATCAGACCTGTCATCCCTTTTGAAAAGGAAGACGCTGAAATTCTGGATAAATCTTCTAACTTTTTGCAATACAAAGGCCGTTATCTGGTTACTTCGCTGAAGTCCGGACTGACGATCATTGATCAGAGAAGAGCTCATGTCAAGATTTTGTACGATGATTATATCCGCAGGATAGAGCAGAAGCAGGGTATCTCCCAGAAACTTCTCTTTCCCGAAGTTATCTCTTTTACTCCCAAAGAAGCGACGGTACTTCCCTGCGTATTGGACGACCTGGCTTACATCGGCTTTGATCTGGCCGACTTAGGAAACAACTCTTATTCTATTAACGGAATTCCTTCCGGTCTGGAAAACGTGGATTACAACGAGACTTTGCAGGATATGGTGGATAAAGTATTGGAAACCGGATGCGAAGTAAAGGAGGAGGTTGTTCACGCATTGGCGTTGGCACTGGCAAAAAAAGCCGCCATTCCTTACAATAAAATTCTTACGGAAGAAGAAGGTATGTCTTTGATCGCCAAACTGTTTTCTTTTTCCAATCCGAATTACACACCTGACGGGAAACTCATTGTATCTATTCTTTCGGAAGACGAACTAAGCAAAAGGTTCAGATAAACTTTCTCTGACGCATAGCTTCAAAAGTGATAATAGCGGTTGAAACGGATACGTTCAGCGAATCGATTGCTCCGCGCATAGGGATTTTTATGCGGTGGTCGGCCTCTCTCAGCCAGAAATCGGTTAGGCCGTCCGCTTCCGTTCCCATAACAATTGCAGAAGGATGAGTGAAAACCATATCCTGATACCATTGTGCGGCTGTAAGCTCGGCCGCATACGATTGAATATCCAGCTTCTTCAGGAAATTCAGGGTTTCCCTATTGGAAGCTATTCCCAGTTGTACGGTAAATAAACATCCTACGCTGGAACGAATGACATTCGGATTGTAAATATCGGTTGCAGGATCACAGATAATAACGGCATCGGCCTTAGCTGCGTCTGCAGTCCGCAGTATGGCTCCGAGGTTTCCCGGTTTTTCCACTGCTTCGAGTATGATCAGGAAGGGATTATCTGATAGCTGCAAATTCTCCAGAGTATGTTGTTTCGGTTTAGCCAGAGCAAGTATTCCATCCGAACCTTCCCTGTAAGCTATCTTTTGAAAAACATTCTCACTGACTTCATACAGTATGGAGGAGGGGATGGCTTTGAGTACATCCGGGTAGTCGGTTTTGACAAAGAGTTCAGGACAAATATAAACGGAGTCGAAATTATAATTCCCGGCTATTGCCAGACTCAACTCACGGGCGCCTTCAATAATAAAAAGCTCCTGTTCTTTTCTTTCTTTCGCTTTCGCAGCCAGTTTGCTGATGTTTTTTATGCGGGGATTCTGCAGGCTGGTAATACGTTCCATCAATCGGGGTCTTTATCTTTTTTCTTCTCTTCCTGGTCCCGGACAAAGATAATATAGGTTTGCAGGATTCCGGATACCAACAGGCATATAAACCATTCATTCATCCCTTTGAACATAAAAAAGGATGAAACAGGAAGCAGGAGAGCCGCTATGGCTTGTTGGATATTCAGCCGTTTCAACCGCTTGTTTTCTCCGTCGTACGGGCTTGTCAGGAATACTACCGCAACACCTGCTCCGGAAACAGCATAAATGTAAGGAATAAAATCCCAGTCGAAGGAATACAGAACAGCAGATACGATAAGGAGTATGCCGCAGATGAAAAGAAGGTACTCTTTGAACTTCGGACTCATATCAGTCTTTAATTAAAAACAGTTCTTCGTTTTCTTTCGTCATCTGATATTGTTCCCGGGCTAATTTTTCAAGGCTTTCGTTGTCGCTGTGGAGATCCTTTAGCTTTTGCTCGTTTTCATCTTTTTGTTTGGTGTAATATTCTATTTCCGATTCCAGTTGTTTTATCTGGCGGTTGTAAGAAAACCTTTTTGCTATAGTGCTTTCTCCTACAAAGAAAGTGATGATCACAAAAAAGATAACTGCGATCCAATATTTATTGAGCCTGCTTTTGATGAAATGAAAGATTTCAATTGCTTTTCCCATATTCTCTCCTTTTTTGCAAAAGTAATAATTATAAATGAAATAAATTGTACCTTTGACGTCTTTTTCAAAATCAAGTCATGTCTAAGTCAGGAGTAAAAAATTTAACAACAGGTCCCATATTTAGTCAATTGATAGCTTTGGCGCTCCCTATTATGGCCACTAATTTTATCCAGATGGCTTATACCCTTACGGATATGGCGTGGGTAGGACGGTTGGGAAGCGAAGAAGTCGCAGCGGTAGGCGCTATAGGTATTTTGATGTGGATGACTACCTCACTGGCTTTACTTCCTAAGTTAGCTGCTGAAATCAGTATTGCTCAATCGATAGGAGCCAAACGTCTGGATGAAGCCCGGAGTTATGCTTCGCATGTTACTACCATAGGACTAATTATCGGAGTAGTACTGGCTGTGATAATTAGACTGGCTTCTCCTGTCATTGTTTCCTTCTTTCAGTTGGAAAGTCATATCCATCAATGGGCGGAACAATACCTGAATATCGTAGTGGTTGCTATTCCTATGGTGTATATGGCAAACACCTTTGCCGGGATATACAACGGTACGGGAAGAACGACCATTCCTTTTTATGTGATCGCTTCGGGATTACTTTTTAATATGGTTCTGGATCCTTTATTTATTTTCGGTATCGGTAAGATGCCCGGTTTGGGAACCAATGGCGCGGCTGTAGCTACGGTATTATCCCAGACTATTGTAGTGGTGTTGTTTGTCTGGCAAATGAAACGGAGAAACGGAATTTTGAACCGCTTCCCTTATTTTGTGAAGTTAAAAAAAGAATATACCACGAGGATATTTAAGCTGGGAACGCCTATTGCAGCCATGAGCTTCCTGATGGCAGCTATCAGCTTGTATGTCGCACGGATAGCGTCCGTATATGGCGGACATCTGGGGATTATGAGCCAGACTACCGGAAGCCAGATCGAAGGGATAACCTGGAATACCACCAATGGCTTTTCTACGGCATTAGGTACTTTTGTTGCCCAGAATTATGCGGCGGGACAATTAGACCGGACCCGGAAAGCGTATAAGTATACCTTAATAGCTTTGCTTTCCCTGGGTGTATTTATTACTCTGGCTTTTATATTTCTGGGCGAAGAAATATTCGGGATATTCGTTCCTGAACCGGAAGCCAAACTGGCAGGAGGGCAGTATTTGTTTGTCGTAGCTTTCTGCCAGATATTTATGATGCTGGAATCGACTACCTTAGGGATGTGGAACGGGTATGGCAAAACCATACCTCCTGCTGTATTGAGTGTCGGTTTTAACCTGATGAGAATTCCTTTAGCGCTGTTTATGGCCCAGCAATGGGGGATAACCGGTGTCTGGATAGCGATCACAGTCTCGGCCGTGATCAAAGGAATTGTAAGTCCGGTCTGGTTCGCAGTTTTTCAGAAAAAACTCAGGAAAAGGTTGTAAGTAATTTATACATAGAAATAAATAATCAGCCTGTCTTCTTTGTCTTGCATGTTGGGTCCTGAGGCTTTAAATAAAAAAAGCCGGTCTTACTTCATGGTTTCTTTCCTAAAATAATTACTTTTGTACTTCAAAATAACAACTAAAATAACGATCATATGACAAAGAAAAGAGCAGCCATTGTCGGTTATGGCAATATAGGAAAGTATGTAATGGAAGCCATTGAGGCATCGCCTGATTTTGAAATTGCAGGAGTTGTCCGCCGCAATGCCGCAGATAAACCTAAAGAAATCGCACATCTGGAGGTTGTAGATAACATTACCAAACTTAAAAATATTGATGTTGCTTTCCTTTGTACTCCCACCCGGAGTGTAGAAGAACAGGCTAAAGAAATTTTAGCTTTAGGAATTAATACGGTAGATAGTTACGATATTCACGGTGGAATCGTGGATTTACGTCGCGAATTAGATAAAGTGGCTAAAGAATCAGGTTCTGTTGCGGTTCTTTCTGCAGGATGGGATCCCGGAAGCGATTCTGTGGTTCGCGCCCTTATGGAAGCGATTGTTCCGAAAGGAGTAACGTATACCAATTTCGGTCCCGGTATGAGCATGGGACATACTGTCGCGGTTAAAGCGGTAGAAGGTGTACGTGCGGCTCTGTCGGTAACCATTCCTACAGGACAGGGAATCCACAGAAGGATGGTGTATATTGAAGTGGAACCGGGTTATAAGTTTGAAGAGGTAGCCAAAGCTATCAAAGCCGATGATTATTTCGCACACGATGAAACGCATGTTCAACAAGTGGATAATGTGAACGATTATATCGATATGGGACATGGTGTAAATCTGGTTCGTAAAGGCGTGTCCGGAAAAACACACAACCAGTTGATGGATTTTAATATGCGAATCAATAATCCCGCCTTAACAGCTCAGGTTCTTGTGGCTGTTGCCAGAGCGGGTTTCAAACAACAGGCGGGAGCCTATACTATGATTGAGATTCCTGTTATCGATATGATTTACGGGGAAAAGGAAGATCTAATCAGAAAATTAGTATAATATGTTAAGCTATATAACCTGGGCAGCAGATCCGGTAGCTTTTACCATCCCCGGCATCGATTGGGAAGTAAGGTGGTATGGTATTGCTTTTGCTGTCGGTTTTGCAATTGGTTTATGGATCGTAGGCAGGATATGGAAAAATGAAAAACTCAACGAAGAGTGGTTTGACAAATTATTCGTCTATGTAGTTATTTCCGCTACGGTAGGAGCCCGCTTGGGGCATGTGCTCTTCTACGATCCCATATATTATCTGGCAAACCCTATAGAAATCCTAAAGATATGGGAAGGAGGACTGGCAAGCCATGGAGGAACTATTGGTATAATTATAGCGGTGTGGATCTATTCGAAAAGAGTGACGCATCGAAGTATGCTTTGGACGTTCGACCGATTGGTTGTTCCGGTAGGTTTTGTAGGGGCTTTGATCCGTTTGGGTAATCTGATGAATTCGGAGATCTTCGGTCATCCTACCACTGTTCCCTGGGGTTTCCGTTTTGTAAGGTCTGCCGAATGGTACCGGCCACCGATAAACAGTATGCCCTGCCATCCTACGCAATTGTATGAAGCTTTCTTTTATATTATTACTTCCTGTATCTGTCTTTGGATGTATTGGAAACGTAAAGATTACAACTATTCGGGTCTGATTTTCGGAGTTTTCTTAATAGGGATTTTCCTTTCCCGGTTCTTTGTGGAATTCTTCAAAAATAATCAGGAAGCCTTTGAAGATGGAATGTTCCTCAATATGGGACAATTATTAAGTATCCCTTTTATCATTGCAGGAATCTGGTTTATGGTAAAAGGATTGAAAGAAAGATCCAATGCGCTTTCCGGAAAAGTTCCTACCCGCAAAGCCTAATATTTAGTAAAAATGAAAAAAGAGATAAAAAAGGACTTATTCTATCTAGGCGTTAACGATAGGATAAAACATAAATTCGAGGCTTTGTGGCCGCTTCCTTATGGCGTATCTTACAATTCTTATTTATTGAGAGATGAGAAGAATGTATTGTTTGATACGGTCGACAGCGATTATTCGGGATTGTTTTTCCGGAACCTCAAAGAGGCTCTGGAAGGTCGTAAACTGGATTATCTGGTTATAAACCATATGGAACCGGATCATTCGGGTTCTATATCTCTTTTGAAAACCTATTATCCGGAAGTTCAGATAGTCGGGAATGCCCGGACCATAGATATGCTTAACGGATATTATGGAATAACGGAAGGTCTGGTCTGCGTCAAAGACTGTGATGAATTGCCCATAGGGAAACGGGTGTTGAAATTTTTCCTTACTCCCATGATTCACTGGCCGGAAACCATGATGACGTATGAACCTACCGGTAAGATGTTGTTTTCCGGAGATGCTTTCGGTTGCTTCGGCTCTCTGGACGGAGGAATTACCGATGCTCAATTGAACGTAGGTAAATACTGGAACGAAATGATCCGTTACTATTCCAATATTGTCGGTAAATACGGAAATCCGGTACAGAAAGCGTTGTGTCGCCTGGCCGGTCTGGAAGTAAATGTGATCTGTTCGACGCATGGGCCTGTATGGACGGAGGAAGAGAATATTACCAAAGTTATTTCTATCTACGACAGATTAAGTAAATGCGAAGGGGAAAACGGGGTGGTAATCGCTTACGGAAGTATGTACGGGCATACCGAATATGTAGCAGAAACCCTGGCTTATGAATTGTCTCAGCAGGGAGTGAAAAACATTATCCTCCACAATGTATCTTTTACCGATTCATCTTATATTATCCGTGATATATTCAAATACAAAGGATTGATCATCGGATCGCCTACTTACAACAACCAGTTATTTCCTAAAGTGGAATCGTTGCTTTCCCAGATTCAGGGCAGGGATGTGAAAAATAAATACTTCAGCTACTTCGGTACTTTTACATGGGCAGGTGCAGCGGTAAAACGGCTGGCTGCCTTCACCGAATCCGGATGTTTCGAAGTGGTGGGTGAACCGGTGGAAATGAAACAAGGAATGTTTGAGAGTGTTGAGGAGAATATCCGGCTTCTGGCAAAGTCGATGGCTGAAAAAATAAAATGATAAACGTCGAGATCATAACGATCGGCGATGAGTTGCTCATAGGGCAGGTCATCGATACGAATTCGGCCTGGATGGCGGTGGAGCTAAATAAAGCAGGCCTGGATGTAAAATACAAAACAACGGTCGGAGACGATGAAAAAGATATACTGGATGCTTTTGAAAGAGCTTTCTCCAGGGCATCCGTTATCCTGGTTACCGGAGGTATCGGGCCGACCAAAGACGATATAACCAAGAAGACCTTATGCAAGTTCTTTCATACCCGTTTGATATTTGATGAGAAAACCCTTGCTGTCGTCAAAAGTGTTATTGAGGGATTAGGGAAGGAACTGAACGAATTGACACGGGCGCAGGCATGGGTTCCCGAAAATGCTTCGGTTATTCAGAATAAAGTAGGCACGGCTCCTGTGACCTGGTTCGAAAAAGAGGGTAAGATCTTAGTATCGATGCCTGGAGTTCCTTTTGAAATGAAATGGGTGATGACCCATGAAATTCTTCCCCGGTTAAAAGAAGTGTTTCCTGTTTCTGATTTTATTCTGCATCAGACATTTTGGGTAAAGAACTACACGGAGTCTCAACTGGCTTTACACATCACTCTTTTTGAAGATAATCTGCCCGGTTTTATTAAATTGGCTTACCTTCCTAATTATGGATTGATCCGCCTTCGGTTAACGGGCAAATCTTCCAATGAAGCCGAACTTCGTAAGGAGATGTCGACTCAACGCGAAAAGCTGATTCATCTTTTGGGTAATGATATTGTTTCCGAAGAAGATCATTCCCCGGAATTTATTTTGCATGAGATCCTACAGCAGAAAGGATTAACTTTGAGTCTGGCAGAAAGCTGCACGGGCGGAAAACTGGCTTCTTTGTTTACTGCTATTCCCGGATCTTCCCGTTATTTCAAAGGAGGGGTTGTTTCTTATACCAACGAAGCTAAGAATGAAATTCTGGGAGTTAGTAACACGGAGATAGAAGAAAAAGGTGCAGTAAGCCGGTCGGTCGTAGAACAGATGGCTTTGGGCGCTCAACGCATTTTTCATTCGGATTGCGCAATGGCAACTTCCGGTATTGCAGGACCCGGCGGAGGATCTCCCGGAAAGCCTGTAGGAACAGTATGGATAGCCGTAGCGTATAAAAATAAACTGGTATCTGAAAAATTCCAATTCTCAAACAACAGGGAAAGTAATATAATACGAGCTTCGAATACCGCTATGATGATGTTGCTAAGTATGCTTTCCGCTCCTTCCTCATAACTTTTCAGGGTTTGGTTTGTTTTATAATAAATAATAAAATTAGAATATTATGAAACATACCGGAGAAGATAAGCTGAATACGAAAGAAAGAAAAGAACTTCCTGATTCCGATTTCGGTATTCCCGAAACACGTGAATTCCCCATTCCCGATGCACAGCATGTTCATGCGGCAGAATCTTATTTTCGGAATGCTCCGGAAGATAAGAAACCTCAATTGGCTCGTTTTATACTAAAAAAGGCCAAAGAATTCGGTGTGGAGGTGAAAAGTGAAACCATCGGGGATTACGCAAAGAAATAGTTTATTTCTTAGGCTTTTTTATCCATGTAAGATCGTGCCAGATTTTTTCCAACGGTCCTTGCGAATGGTTCTTCAGCCACCAGCTGCAGAATAACCATTGGAGCAGGCAAAGAAGCATCCCGATCAGCAACGATAAGGTCGCACCCGTGTATTTATAAAGAGCTAAGCCACTCTGATAATAGACCAGCGCTCCTAATACGGATTGCATAATATAGTTGGTTAGGCTCATTCTTCCTAACGGTTTGAAAAAGCTTAACGTGTCTTTGCCTCCATTGTAATACACCAATATAAATACGCTGATTAATATAAATGTAAAAGCAAGGTCGGACCAGGTTTTTACTATGGATAAAATAATCTGTCCTGCGTAGGTTGCCTGCTCAGGAGTGGAGAAATAGTTATGATAGACAAATAAAACTACGAAGCTTAGAATAGAAGCTATCAACGTCCTGTTCCAGAATCTCAGATTCAAACGCCCGAAAGCAAAACGGTTCTTCTTTCCTAATACGTATCCCAGCATAAACAGCCCGGCAGTCTGGAAAAACCTCCCATGATCCCAGTTCCACAGGATCGTCCCTAATCTTCCATGGGTAATATTTCCAGAGATCATAGTGAAAAAGTTAGGACTTTTTTGGGTTTCGTACAACATGTGGTAATATTTCCCGTAAAAAACTTCTCCTTCCACAGCCGGTATCGAATTCATATGAGCGCTTATTGCCCGTATCCATTCTACAGGTTGTAGAATTAAGAGGAAAGCAATAATTAATGTAGCTACCGGAGGCAGTTTCCGGATGGGTATTAACACGCAACCGATCAGAGCGTAAATAGTTAGAATATCGCCCGCATAAAAAAGCGTGTTGAACAAACCGAATCCGAGTAATAAAAGCATCCTCCATGCAAACCGGGAAGAAAAGTCTTTTCCCAGTTCTTTTTGGTTATTGTATTGTATATAATAGGTGAATCCGAATAATAAAGCAAATATAGAATAAGCTTTGCCGCTAAAGAGAAAGAATAAACCATTCCATATTTTTGCATCCATAGATTTCATCCAATCGGGTAGATGGTCCGGAAGGAAATAGAGGTCGAAATGCTCGATATTAAGTAAAAAAAGGATCAAAACAATTGCAAATCACCAAAAAGCATCAACTACGATGAATCGGTACATGATATAAGAATTAAATGAAAGAAATT
>JAJBTS010000047.1 GCA_020860885.1 Bacteroidales bacterium | reverse complement strand
ATTATTAATATGTAGGGTACAGTAAGGCAATGGTATCAAAGCTAAGAATAGGATTATGAGAAAAAGCTAAAAAGCAAAAACTGATACCCGATAATCCTGCCGAAGATATTATCTTACCTAAGGTAACACAAGGACAACGCCGACCGATAACGGATTAAGAAAGAGCTATGATACTCAAAACGGCAGAAATACATTATTAATGATTTCTCCTGCGTTCCTACTCCTGTTAGAATTGAAATAGGTTTAGACGGTGCTGTACAACTTCAAAGTATTTTAAATCCGTATAATACATCAGAAAGCCTCACAGGGAGTAATTTTAGATTTAATTATGAGAGCTGCATAACCTTAACAATGATTATTATTTTTGGAAAACAATTGAAGGAGAAGCATTACAGTTTAAATATAGCAAATCAACACTTACAAACAAGGTCTATACAGCCGTAGATGTCGAGGAAAATACGATCACATTAAACGCTTCAGCGACAGATTTGTCAGATCTAAGTGCTGTTAATATAATCGACGAAGATGACTACTAATATAACTTTAATGCATAAGGGTTCTTGTCTGAGATATGGGTGAATGGAAATGATTCAAATAAAATTTTAATTACCTACTCGTCCTCTAATAATTCTAACGAGCAGCTTGGCTGTCGCATTTCTACCATAACCGAAGGTAGCGGTCGTATATACAAATTTGAATACAATTCTAATCATCAACTTACCAATATAAAAGTTACAATGAGGCTTTGATGATAGACAGCACACCTATATGTATCAGTTACACATATAACAATGCGGATTTACTGAGCGCTGTTACTTATCCCGATGAAGATAGTATTGAATATACACCTGAATACATATCAAGATATTTAATTGACATAGGGCCTCACAGCCCATTACTTTTTTCTTATCGCCTCCTAACTACATAGACATTGACGGACTGCTTTGGTCATAAATAATATCGTCCGTTGTTTCTTCTGTGCATATTGCGTTGTTTTCTTCTTCGATTTCCTGCTCAGTGAGCTTTCTGTATCTGTCCTCACCGTAGACAAAACCAAGATAACGACCGTTATCAAAGTCGCAATGTACCATTGCCATATCATCAACTAATCTAAGGTTCCTCTTGTTCCGCTTTCTATGAATCTGGGATCGTCACTCATACTAAGCAAGACGATTCTCGTACCCTTTGGATAATCTTCTTTTAACTGTTCGGCTATTTTTGACAGCCTATAATAATCACTCACAAAATTTCACTCCTTTTTTATATACACACCGGCTTTTTAGATTCTGTTGATTGCGACACACAGTTTTACGATGTGTTTCTAATCCGTCTGTCCTTGTTCTTAGCAGTTAAACTCCTTTCTTAATTAGATTAGACTGACGGAATAGTTCTAATTATTTTCAAGAAAGTGTAAACCGTATCTTGAAATATATACCGCACCGAGTATCACTACCAGAGAATCATTATTGGTAAGCTCTTTTTCACATATATCCGATATTGATATGTTGGTGCATTTAGTTGCTATGTCTTCTGCTGTTTTATGCAACAGATAAGATCCTGTTTTTGCTCCGGTTATTGATATATTGTCAAAATCGATTCGGTTCGGATCTATTTTATATTTGCACTGTTTCCACAAAGACTCATCCAAAGACAGAATAAAAACAGCAGCTATAAAACTTTTTGAAAGAATATATCCACTATTTATATATCCGCCAACTGTCTTTTCAAAAATGCTCTTGTGTATATCATTGCGGAAAGCTGATGAAACAAGTCTTATAATCGCTTACCTTGGTTTCTTAGGTATTTGCATCATTTGTTTTTCAAGTGCTGATTCTGTGAAATATTTTGTCATAATGTTTCTTCCTTTCGATAATTTAAAAATGAAAACAAAAAAGGGTGTGCAATGATTTGTCTTAAATCATTACACGCTCTACACGCTTGAAGTAAACAGTACAGTCCCGATTTGATATTTAGTTGTTATTTTAGGTATGAAAAAAGCCTTACAACAGAATTTGTTGTAAGGCTTTGTACCTCCCACTTGTTGGACTCGAACCAACGACAACACGGTTAATAGCCATTGTTCTACCACAAATACTCTTAATATCAAATTTCTATTAAATAATGCCATTAAAAGATTGTTACATAAAATCCAAATGTTATTATATATTCCTCATTAAGTGTTTTGCGGAGAATTCTATGCTGAATTACTGGTTAGGTTATAAACCAAAAAGTGCATTTGAACATGTGTATAGTTAATTTAAGTAGATTAATTAATTTATTTATTAAAACCTAAAACTGATATTATTATAAAAAGTTTTATAATCTTTGAGCATACAATCTTTTAAACCACAAATCTTCCCAAATTGGGAAAACAGGCCCACCCTGTTAAACGACAAGCCACTTCATTAATTGCTCCATAATATGCAACTCGGAAGTCACTTGCCTTTGATAATCCGGCGCTCAATTTTTTATATGTTTCAAACAAAAAGAATTTGTTTCCCCACATGTTTTGAAATTGATACAAATCATATTCTCTATCTGCCCACATAGAACCACAAGGATCAATAAAACCAGTTAATTCAATATTGTATGGCTTAGCCATAATGTTCATTATGTTTAAATCGCCATGAATCAATACAACATTTTTAGGCTCTTCATAGCATTTATCAAAAATTTCTGTTGCATTACACAAAGCATAATATTTTTTACTACTGAATTTACCATCTTTCACAAGCTGATTTATTCCAGATAAAATAACATTCACTTTATTTTCACGATAATACTCATACCATG
>JAJBTS010000041.1 GCA_020860885.1 Bacteroidales bacterium | reverse complement strand
CATTTATCTGGATAATTACATAAACTTATAAATAAGAAAATTATGAGGATATTTTTCTTTTTTTTGTTTTCACTTATGCTCTTCTCAGGGGTGCATGCTAAATCAACGAATTTGTCCACGATATTTAATGAAGAGAAACAGGCAGGCCATTGGGATAAGCCAACTGTGAATAAGGAAAAAGACATTTCTATTAGAGTAGAAACGAAGGTTGGAAGTGAAAACCTTTTAAAAGTGGATGATGAAGATGCTGAGGTTAGTAATAGATACGAGCTTTATTGGGATGGAATCAATATAGGAGGCGATTACACTCGAAATAAAAATATAATTTCTTTTAATTCCGATGGATCTTATGTGGGTTGGTTGTTTGAAAGTCCGCTAAATGGAACGGGTTATAATTACCTCATTGCGGAATTTGAACCTTTAACAAGTCCTCTTAAATTAGCGATTCAATACGAAATAATAAATGAGAATGGAGAGTCGCTCACAATAGAATATTACGAAGAAGTAGGAAGTGGAACCTCTGGTATCCGAATGAAATTGAATGAAGAGAATAAAACAGCTATTCGACAAATTACCCTGCAAAATGGAGGAAATTCCCCGCAAGAAATCTTTCTTAAAGAAATTTATCTTACAAATTCTTTTATAGAAGACGACCTGTTTTCCAGGGTTGCTGTAAGCGGAGAATCTATGCCGTTGATTCTTCGACATTCCGAAGAATATCCCTGGAGAGTTTTTGATAATTGTGTAATAAGCAGCAACCAGGGAGTCGAAAATTCAAGTTCCTGGTTCAGTGCGGAAATTACACTAAATGAGCCCGGAGAAATATCTTTTGACTGGGCGGTATGCAGCGAAGAAGATTTCGATCAGTTGTATTTCTTTATTAATGATGAATTGTTTGAAATCTTTTCCGGATGTTACAGTGGTTGTTCGTATCCGGAATTTATAACACTTCCGATTCCGCTGGAAGCCGGAGATTATGTGTTCCGCTGGCAATACGAGAAAGATGGAGGTTTCGATGAGGGTAGAGATGCAGCATATATAAAAAATATTAAAGTCACAGAAGAAGGTTATATTCCTCCTGCGGGTCTCTTTATTCCTGATCAGGAGTTGGTGTTGTATGCTTCCGTAGGTAATTCTTTTGTCGGTTCTTTTGAAATTATGAATCAGGGAACGGATAATTTAACGATTACGGGTATTGAGAATATAGCTGCTCCTTTCAGTGTTCAATCGTATCCGGATTATCCGATAGCTCCGGGTACTTCCGCTTATATCAATATTAGTTTTGCACCGGAATGGCAACCGGAACAGTTTTTCGAGCAACCCATAAGGGTTCAAAGTACAAGGGGAAGTGGGGAGATTATATTAAAAGGGTATGCGGGAAGAGGAACTTACCATCTGGAAATGCCGGGTACGTTAAATAATATAGCAGGTCCGGAAAGGCAATCGATAACAGAAGTTATTTTGTTGGGCCCTTTGGATGCTCGTGACTTCCGGGTTTTAAGAGATGAATTCCCGGTGTTATCTTATCTGGATCTGAGGGGAGTCTTCTTTATTCAGGATTATGAAGGAGATGACGGAACCATACCCGGATACAATTATTATGCAGCGAATGAAATTCCGGCTTCTGCTATGGTGGTAAAAGGATCTTTAATGAAAGTTATTCTTCCGGAAAATATTTCCGCAATCAGGGAAGGCGCTTTCTTTGGCTGCAATAATATGCACGAGATTAATATTCCTTCCTCTGTATATTTCATAGGAGCTGAAGCTTTTCTGGAATGTAATTCGTTGATGAGAGTTGATATTCCCGGATCGGTAAGTATATTGGGAGAAAGGGTTTTTGCCAATTGCTTCAATCTACGGGAGGTATCTGTACATTGGAATCCACCTGTAAATATTTCCAATAATGGAATGTTTGATGGAACGGACTTATCTTACTCGACATTGTATGTGCCGAAAGATACCAAACAATATTATGAAAATGCAGCTGTTTGGGAATACTTTGGAAATATTGTGGAAACAGATGAGGAAGTTCCTCATTATGGTTTTTATGAAGCAGCAGTCGACCCAGGTTCCTTGCCTATGGAATTTACTCATAGCGAATCTTTTCCGTGGACAGCCGCTCAAAATTATGTAATGAGTAGCAATCAGGGGCAGCATAACACCAGCTCGTGGTTTGCAACTCAGGTGATTGCTTCGACAAATATAACCCTGTCTTTTGACTGGAGAGTAGATAGTGAGGAAAGATATGATTTCCTGAAATTTTATATTAACGATGAATTAATAGAATCGATTTCGGGAAGAGGAGATCAGGAATTTATTGCCAAAGAATATATTTTAGAGCCGGGGATCTATTCGATCAAATGGGAATACTCAAAAGATGGAAGCGTTAATTCCTATACCGATGCAGGATACATACGAAATATCAAAATATGGCACGAACCGATTTCAGAAGAACCGGTATTAAATATTTTAAATAAAGAGGAGTTAAACTTTGGTTTTGTAAACTATCCGGATTTTTCTGTCTTATCTCTTCCGGTTGTCAACTTAGGGGCTCAGGATTTAGTTATTTCCGATATTAACAATGAAGATCCTTCTTTTGAATTCGATTATTCTTCCGAACCAATGCCTTTCGCAGAAAGGAGAGAGATTCAAATGAAATTTATTCCGGCACAAAATGCAAAAGGAGTAATAACGGCTAACATAGAAATCGTTTCGAATGGAGGAAATCAGACTGTAGCTTTAAAAGCGTATGTAAATATGGATACGATCCATGTGGAAACTCCGGGAACCTTACATTCCTTAATTCCGGAGGAAATCCGTTTGTTGATGACAACGCTGATTCTGACAGGAACTATAGATGCCCGGGATTTCCGTTGCATAAGAGAAATGCCTTTCCTGACACATATAGATATGAAAGACGCAGATATTGCTGCTTATGAAGGGGAGGAAGGCACAAATCCATGGAATTATAGCTATCCGGCAAATGAGATACCTTATCAAGGTTTTTATGATGCATACAATGGGATAACGAATAATATCACTTCTGTAGTACTTCCCGAATCAGCTACATCTTTTGGTGAATATGTATTTAATAATTCAAAGATCAGTAAGGTTGTTATCGGATCCAATATAAGGGAGATCGGTAGATATGCATTTTATAATACACCTCAACTAAAGGAAATTGTTTTACCCGAAGGACTCACAGAAATCAAAGAATACGCCTTTGAAAGTTCAGGACTAACTTCCATTACTTTGCCTGCTTCCATAACGAGTATACAAAACAGAGCTTTCTATTATTGCAACAACCTAAGGGAAGTAAAGGCTGGCATGGATCTTCCGGTGACAATCAGTTCCCATACATTCTATAATCTAGACAGGATGATCCTGGTTGTTCCGCAAGGTAAGGTGGCTCATTATAAAACGTCTGAAGCCTGGAGGGATTTCCGTTATGTCCTCACTCTTGAAGAAGAGAAGAAGGAGTTTCCTTTCGATCAGTTGCAAGGTCAGACGGGAAGTCAGATAGATGGGACTACCATTCATTTTTCCGGCGGAGGAGAAGGTGGCTGGTGGTTGGATGAACCGGTCGATTTTTCGGAATATGCTTATATCGTAGCGGAATATGAACCTAATTACCTTCAGGAATTTTATTTTAGAAAAGGAATAATTGAAAATAAAGAAGATCCGGAAAGTACACTATGGGAATCTGAGGAACAAATGTCTGCCGGATCGTCGATCTACGTCGAACCATTGAGCCATTATGGTAATCAGGGTTTGATATCTGCATCCGTATACAATCCAAGCTCTTATGCAGCAGACTTAACTTTGAAGAAAGTTTATCTCTTAAAAGAAGAGACTTATCCGGATGTGGAAAGAAGCCTGCACATTCATGTGGATATTCCGGGAACCCTTGGTGATTTAATGACTCCGGAACAAAAGTATCTGGTAACCGATCTGACGGTTACGGGAATTATAGATATCCGGGATTGTATTGTCATGCGTAATATGCCGGATCTGCAAAATGCAGATCTGGAAAATACCACCGTCGCTGCATTCTATGGGAATGTAGATCCCGATTACAATCAATGGGATTATAGGGCAGATCAGTTTCCTATCGGCGGATTCAGAAATAGTCCGTCTTTAAGAACCATGCGATTGCCCAATTCTATAAACAACGTAGGAAATTCGGCTTTTGACGGTTGTACCTATTTAGAAAATATATTTGTTCCGGATCAGGTTACCGGGATCGAGTATTCCGCTTTCAGGTCTTGCGAGAATTTAATGTCCGTAAGGTTATCGGAATCTTTATCTTTTATCGGTGACCGGGCTTTCGAAAATTGCGCGAATTTATTAGAAATATCTATTCCTGATAATGTTACTGAAATTAATTCAGGGGCTTTTATGAATTGTATGAATCTGGAAACTGTAATTCTGCCGGAGAGCCTCTCCCAGATATCCGATGATTTATTTAATTATTGTATAAGATTATCAAATATAAATCTTCCATCAAACATTACAAGGATTGGAAGGACTGCTTTCAGTTATTGCAGTTCATTGACCAGTCTCGTAATTCCGGAAAGTGTTGAACGGATTGAACCTTATGCTTTTAAAGATTGTGAGTCCTTATCTGAAGTTCAGTTGCCTTCTTCTTTAATAACTATTGGAAGTTCTGCATTTCAGAACTGTACCAGTCTGACAGAGATCCATATTCCGAATAGCGTAACTAGTCTGGAATCGTCTGCTTTCGCTGACTGTACCAATTTGGAAACGGTTCACCTTTCTTCAAACCTTTCCCAGTTAGCGGGTAGTGTTTTCAGAAATTGCATATCTCTTTCTTCCCTTCAATATTTTACTTTCTCTCCTGTGATCTTAACTCACGATCCTTTTTACGGAGTGAATAAGAAAAGTTGCGGATTGGCCGTTCCAACCTGGGCTGTGGATATATTCCGGGAAGCCAATATCTGGAAGGATTTTCTGATCACAGAATACACAGAAGAGATCAAAGATATTTACATCAACAATCCGGTAACATTTGATGATAGGATCCGTCCGGTGGGTCAACCGAATATCACGGTTAATCCGACAGGTGCCTTGAGGCTGGAAGGTGGAACTCCGTTCGATACCGACCATTTCAAAATGCTCTATAAAGAAAATTGGAGATGGCAATGGGGAGACGATGAATGGGGACAATACTATGAGTATTATGTAAATTCGGAAACTTCCACAGTTATCAACGAGGCAGACCATATCGAGGTGGAAAGAGTATCCCTGCAGATTGAAGCACAGAAAAACAGATGGTATTACTGGTGTTTCCCATTTGATATAAGTATTTCCGATATCCAGGCAAATGAGGAGGTTCAATTTGTATTCCGGAGATACGATGGACAGTTACGGGCCGAGATCGGAACGGGAGCCAGTTGGCAAAATATGGATAAGGAAAGCGTCTTAACTGCGGGCACCGGTTATATTTTCCAATGCAGTGAAGATATTTCGAATCTCACATTGACCGCTACCTCCGATACGAAACAGCAGCTTTTCGATAAGGAGAAAAAGATAATACCTTTAACGGAATACTACTCCGAAAATGTTTCTAACCGAAGCTGGAATTTTATCAGTAATCCGTATCCTTCTTATTTCGACCTGAGAGGTATTGAATACACAGCTCCGATAACCGTATGGAACGAGTATAGATATATAGCCATCTCTCCGTTGGATGATATTTATATTTTAAGTCCTTATCAACCGTTCTTTGTCCAGAAACCGAACGATCTGGATAGGATAACCTTCCTTCCGGAAGGCCGTCAGCCGGATTATCAATCCCGTATGGATGTTCCGTTAAGAGTTTCATCCAATACGAACCGGCTGTTGATCGACCTATTTATGGAAAACCAGGAGTTTGAAGACAAAACAAGGGTGGTTATTAATCCGGAAGCTGCTTTGGACTATGACTTGCAATACGATGCGGCCAAGTTCCTGACTTCAGATAACAGGGTTCCTCAACTTTATTCCTTAGATAAGGATAATACTCTTCTGGCAATCAATGAACGTCCTTTGGATAAAGGGGTAGTAAGATTAGGTTATTCTGCCGGAGAAACAGGCGAATACACGATTTCGGCACAAACAAAGTCGGAGGTTGCAGAAATCATTCTGATCGATAAATTATTGGATATATCCATGGATATTACTCAGACGGATTATTCTTTCGAAACAGAGAAAGGAAGTTTTAACGACCGGTTCGAATTAAGGATTTCCGAAGTACAGACAGGAACGGTTCATACAGATGCTCCTGCAACAACAGTGAATGTTGTGGATCAAAACATTGTTATTAAAACGGCAATCGGTAATTCTGTCTCCGTTTTCACCGCAGATGGGAAAAAAATAACGATGCTGGAAACGGTGAAAGAAGAGATCCGGATTCCGGTACCGTCCGGAGTATATGTGGTGCGGATAAATAATGAGATTTTTAAAGTTGTTGTATTTTAATAGATGGATATAATGAAAAACAGTAAGTTGAAAAGAAAGAATATAACTGCAAAATGCTATCTGGTTGCGTTTTTACTGTTCAATCTGTGGGTTACAGCCGTTCAATCACAGAGTACAAGTTTTCATCTCCAGTTGCAGGTATCTCCTAAGAATGCCGGTTCGGTCTCGGGAGAAGGATATTACGAAGCAGGTAGTCAGGTATATGTAAGGGCTTATACAAGTTCAAATTATAGGTTTACCGGATGGAAAGAAGGAGATAATATAATTTCGGAAGACAGGTATTTTTATTATCCCATGCCGGAGCGGAGTGTTACTTTAACCGCCCAGTACGAATACGACCCGGGAAACCCAGGAGAACCGAATGATCCGGATACTCAAAACTGGGCCTTGATCACCCTGCCTCAGAAAGGGGCTACCGGGCAGACCATCCCTTTTCCTGTTTATTTACTGAATACAAATACGGACGTGGATGCTGTAAGCTTTGAGATACAATTCCCTACGGATGTAAATGTTCATCCTGAACTCGCATCGCTTACGAGCAGAAGGAACGGGCAGGTATTAACTATTGATCCTGCTGAAGGCGGAGAAAACCTTTTTTCCGTTACGGTGGATGGTAGTTCCGGGAATTATTTTTATGAAACGGATGGGATATTGCTTAATATTCCCGTTACATTACCTATGGATTGGACGATAGGAACTACCTACCCGGTAGTAATTACGAATGCTTTCGTGAATACAGCAGTCGGCCAGCTTTCTTCGAAAGTGAGAAACGGCACTCTGGAAGTAGACCGGGAAATTAATTATTCCGTTACGGCTAATTTCTTACCGGATATTTACTGGAACAGAGTAGCTTTTTCCAGCTTATCCTCAGGGAATGTGGAAAGTTATCTGTGGGATTTCGGTGATGGGAATACAAGCACTGAAGAAAATCCTTTGCATATTTACGGACAAAGTGGATTGTATGAGGTCTCCCTGACTGTGTCGAATGAATATATGTCCGATACCAAATCGGAAACTATTACGATCGTTCCGGAAAATAGCTGGGATATTACCGGAACACTCTCTTTGGATAAAAATAAGAAGGATGCAAAAAACTTCAGAAGTCTGGAAGAGATGCTTTCTTTTATTTCACCGATACAAATAAAAGGAGAAGTAGTGATTCAAACGGCTTCTTCGCAAGCTTTTGAATTGGTTTTAACACCCGAAACTCATACGGCGCTCTTTCTGCTGAAAGAGAATCTGATTAGCAATAAAAGTACAGTTATTTTCAGAAAAGACGGCTCCGGGAATAATCCTTCTTTAGATTTTGTTTTTAATGGTGCGCCGGATACGGAATATATTGCAACCATAATAGAATTAGGAAAGTATATTTCTCTGGAAGATGTAACGCTCACTATTGCCGGGCAAGAGTTGGATATTGAACAGATCCATCGGTTTACACCTCAGGAAGTTTGTTCGGGAACCTCTTCCGAAGAAGTGAATTTTACACTTGCAGGAGGATCGTTCTCTTATCGGTGGACTCTGGATCAGATACCCGTATCTTTGTCGGGTTATGAGTCGGCAGGAACGAATGTTATTCCTGTGATGAGGTTGGAGAATACATCTTCCGGGGCCGAATCACTAAGCTATACGATCAGTGTGGAATTGTCAGGTGTTTCTTTTTATACCTTTGAATACAGGATAAATGTATTACCTGTTTTGAGAGGTACCGTAGAGGATCTGACTCCAGCCATGGATGAAATTATAGAAGGAGGCACAGTGAACCTTTCCTGGAGAAATGTAGTAGGAGCTGTCTACGATTTGTATTTGTGGGAAATGGGAACGCAAATGCCGGATGTAGCTTTTGTTTCCGACATAAATACCTATCGTTACCAGGTGAGAGATTTTCTGGAAAGAGGAAAAAGTTACAGTTGGAAAATAGTAGCTAAAAACCTTTGTAATTCTATTGAAAGTGAAATTTTATCTTTCCATGTTAATCCTCTCCCGGATTTACATGTTACGAGTGTATCTCTTTCAGATGCGTATGCAGGAGGTAACCTGACAGTAACGTGGCAAGTCAAAAACGATGGAAGAGGGAATACTGGGAGTACGGCCTGGAAAGACTATATCTGGCTGGTACCGGATGTTTATACCGGAACAGAGAATAATGCTACTTTGCTGAAGGCTGTTCCGAATGTAAGCGCTCTTCAATCGGGTGAGTGGTATGAAAATGCCATAGAAGTGGCTCTTCCCGAACGGAAATCGGGCAATTATTATGTGCTGGTAACTGCCGATATGTATTCAGTCAGTGGAATAGACTGGACTCCGGCCGGTGGAGAAGTGCCGAATCCTTATTCTCCGGATATAAGCGGGGATCCTTATCCTTACTTGTATGCCAGTACTTCCTATTACGATAATAAAGTAGAGGAAGCCAATGAAACGGATTCCCGCAGTGATAATTTCTTTTATAAGAGAATAGATATTACATTGCCTCCGCTTCCGGACCTTCAGGTAACAGAGATTATTCCTCCGGATAACTTTTATTCCGGTCAGGATATTACCGTGCGTGCGCAGATAAGCAATCTCGGTGTGGCGAATATTGTCAGTAAAAGTTGGGTAGATGCGCTTTACCTGAGTTTTACCGAGGATCTGAATCTCGAAAATGCTATTTTCCTGGGTAGCAAATCCAAAAACGGCACTTTGAATCAGGACGAATCCTATAACGTAGAATTTACCTGCCGCATTCCTCTGGAATATTACGGGCGAGCTTATTTTATTGTTTGTACCGATATCAACGACCGTATATTCGAGCATGCCAATTCAGGAAATAACGCGACTCTCAGCAGGGCTGTGAATATAATATTAACTCCCCCTGCGGACCTGTCTGTGACAAATATAGAAATCCCCTCTGTTTTAAGTACCGGATCTGACTTCGATCTTTCTGCTCAAATCCGCAACCTAGGCGGAGGAAATCCCAATGTTAATCGATGGAGAGATAGAATCTTTCTGTCTGCGAATGAAACCGAGATTGATGAATCGGCCATCCAGATATATAACAGGACTTATAGCGGACAATTGGCTCCGGGAGCCAGTTATTCTATCCAGGCAAATCTGAATTTACCTGCAATAGAAGAAGGAGAATACTATGTATATGTACATACGGATGTAAACGATGAGGTTTTCGAGTTGGATACGAAAGCAAATAATATTCTTAGAAGCCGGAATACAATATCGGTATTAAAACCGGATCTGACTGTAGAATTCGAAATGGCTCCGGAAACCATCTATTCCGGAAATATGCATGCTATAAGCTGGAAATTGAAAAATACAGGCGGAGCCATCAAGGAGAAAACTATCTCGGATCGTATTTTCCTTTCTAAAAACCAAAACGGGTCTGATCCTGTTTCCGTTGCGGTGATTTCTCATTCTCTTTCCCTCAATAAGGGTGAAGAAAGAACCCTCTATGAAAATATTACATTCCCTTATGATTCCGGTTTGAACGGAACTTATTACTTATTTGTACAGGCCGACAGAGAGAATGATCTGAAAGAGAAAAACGAGGAAAATAACTTATCGGCGCCACGGGAAGTAATGTGTGTGTATGTGCCGAAGCCGGACCTGACTCTGGCGAATTTATCGGCTGTATCCCGGGTGGTGCCCGGAGAAACCGTTTCTTTATCTTATCAGGTAAATAATATAGGTCATGCAGATTTAACGGATCAGGATTATTCTTTACGGGTATTTTTATATAAAAAATCAATCAACGAGAATACGGCAGTCGAATGTACGGTGAAATCCCAAACCGGAAATATAAAAACCATTCCAGCCGGAGGTACTGTAAATGTTACGCAGGAAATTATTATTCCTGAAAATACATAGGGGGGAACACAGTTCTTTGAACTAGTCTTAGATAGAGAAGGTGTCTTGGAGGAAGTAAATGTTTCCAATAATTCTATACGGAATTCCATATTTGTGGCAGGAAATTTAGCGGATCTGACAATTATCGGACATAATATCCCCTCCGTAGTATCTTCTGGTGTAGAGTGGGATTTGGAATGGACTGTCCTCAATCAGGGAAACCGGCCTGCTGCTTATTTTACGGATGTTGTATATATTTCCAATGTGCCGAGGATAAATGAAAGTTCGGAACGTTTGAAGACTATTCTTGTGACTGAAGTCGCAGAAGGTAAATCCTACACGCAGAAAGTAAAACTAACTGTTCCGGATAAATGGAACGGAAGTCGCTACCTGATCCTTCATACCAATTATGGCGATCAAGAGGTAGAATTGGATGAAAACAATAATAGGATTGTAGTGCCGCTTACTGTTTCTCTTTCTCCATTGCCCGACCTTCAGGTAAAAGAAGTTGTATTGGGTGGTGAATGTGTGAGCGGACAGCCTTTGAAAATTATTTACGAGGTGATCAATAACGGAGCAAGTCCTACCCGCCAGAATAAATGGAGCGATGAATTTTATCTGTCTGAAGGAACTACTCTTAATAAGAATAGAGATCTGCGTTTGGGAGTAAAGATACACGTCGGCCTGTTAGGCATTGGTGAGAGTTACACCGATTCGATAGAAGTAAACATCCCTTCTCATTTATCCGGTAATTATACTTTATTTACTTATACCGATAGCGGAAATGCCATCTATGAATCGGGTTCGGAAGAGAACAATATAAGTTCTCTTGCAGTAAATGTCTTACGTCCTTTACCCAGTGATCTGATTGTGGAAGAAGTGGTGGCTCCTGTGCGTATAATTGCAGGAGAAACGATAGATATAAGTTATGTGATCCGGAACAACGGGGCTTTCTCAGCTTCCGGTATTCTGAAAGATGCCATCTATGTTTCTGCGGATACCCAATGGGATGCAGAAGATATTATGATAGGAAAGACTTCCGGCCCGGTGAGTCTGGATCCCGGAGGTACTGTTTCACGCACTGCTACAGGCAAGATAACCAATGTTCCCGTAGGGGAGTATTTCATAATTATACGTACCAACCTGACGAACAGCATTATTGAAAGTACTTTAGACAATAATTATGGAAATACAACCACTCCGAGTCGTATTGATTTTGAAGAATTAAATCTCGGAGGAAGTCATACAGTAGGGAATTCTTCTTATTTCAAGCTGGAAGCCCAAGGTTCTATGGTCGGTGAAACGTTGGCTGTTTATCTGGAAAGCGAAGATGAAAATATTCCGGCAGGATTGTATGTGTCGCATCAGGAAGTACCTACTGTAGCCCAATACGATTATCATTCGGCACGGTTTCAACAGAGAGAACAGGAAGTGCTGGTTCCGGCAATGGAAGAGGGTATTTATTATATCTACTCAAAAAATAATTCAGCCCGAACAACAGATAATAATTCGTTCTCTCTTACAGGAGCGGCAGCTCCGGCCCCTGAAGCATCCTTTAATTTGTCTTCTAAGATCCTGCAGTTCGAGATCACCAATATTCGGACCAATCAGGGAGGAAACGGCGGTTCCGTAACTTCGGATGTTACCGGAGCGAAATTCGATACGATAATGGATTTCCGGTTGAAGAATTCCGAAGGTTATATTCCTGCCGAAGCGGTATATTTCCAGGATCAGACATATTCGGTGGTGAGTTTTAATCTGAATAACACTTCCCCAGGAACCTACGATATAGTGGCGGAATTGCCGGGAGGAAAACTTACCGAACTGGAAAACGCATATACGGTAGTAAATGGAGTATCTATTCCTTTATCGACTAAAATCGTGATGCCTTCGAGTGCATGCCTTTCTACCAAAGTGCCGTTCTCTATCGAATATTCGAATATGGGAACTACAGATATAGCAGTTTCAGGACTCTTGTTAGTGAGTGCAAACGGTCATCCGATCGGGTTAAGTATTAAAGATTTGGAGAAAAGGGAAACGGAAATTCATATTCCTTTGTATCAGGAAGAAGATAGGGCTAAACCCAGTGTCATGTCCCCGGGATCGAAAGGAACCAGAACGGTATTTGTATATGCGGATACCGCTCAAACTATTTCACTGAGACTTTATATAATTAGAAGAGACTATTAAAATGAAGATGATTATGATCCTTATAAAAAATAAAAGAATGAAAAGAGTGCTGATTGTTCTACTGGGAATATTGTTATTTTCTGTTTCGCATGCGCAGAATATTATAAGGCCTAAGATTGCCTGCCCGAACGATTTGTGGGTGAATAGTTACAACGGGGTACTGTTCTTTGCCCGTACGGATATGCAGACCATGAATTCTGCATTGCCTATGCAGCTTCAGTTCTACTACAACAGTTCCTACGCTTCCAAAAATTATGGCTATGGTGCTGGATTCTCTCTCGGGTATGAAATCCGCTACGAAATGGATTCCTTAGGAATTATTATTGAAAGAGGGGATGGCAGGAGAGACTTATTTACACGCTACGATAACCTCTATAAGGCTTCCGCAGGAGTATTTGATCAGTTGACTCAACCGGAGGAAGGGAAATTCCTGTTGTCTACAAAAGAGGGAACCCGATATTTCTTTGATGACAGCCGCTATGGGCTGGTTACAAAAATTACCGATCGTAATAACAATTCGACTTTATTTACTTACCAGGATAGTCTATTGACTCAGATTGCGGATGAAGCCGGTCGTGCCATTACTCTGACTTATACCAACGGGCGTTTGACACGTACTTCTGCTACTTTTAGTAAAGGAAATTATTCGTATCAATACGACAATAAAGGACGGTTGATAAAGATAACGAATCCTATGGGTTATTCCACCCTTTATTCTTACGACCAGAAAGACCGACTGAATGGAATTACCGATGCCAACGGAAATAAAACAGAAATCCAATATAACGCAACAGGTGCGGTAAGCCGGGTAAAAACAGCAGTTACTGATAAAGTAATCCGTTATGAAAAAGATATTTTACGTACGGTTGTCGTGGATTATACGGAACCTGCCACTCAGTTCTCTTACTATTTTTGGGATGAAAAAGGACGTGTAATAGAAAAAAGCGGTTCTTGTTGCGGTATCCAGGAAAAACTGGAGTACGATGATGATGATAATGTAATAAAACGTACCGATGCCAATGGAAATGTGCGTTCTTTTACTTACGATAAAAACGGAAATATGCTTTCCGCAACAGATCCCGAAGGTCATACCGAGAGGTATACTTACGAACCTGTTTTTAATCAGATAGCGTCTTTTACAGATAAAAGAGGGAATAGTTTTCAGTTCTCTTACGATGAACGGGGAAATTTAACGGAAATCACTGGTCCTGAAGGATATAATAATAGTTATTCCTACACTCGAAAAGGATTATTACAGACAGAAACTGATGCGAATGGCAATGTTACTGTGAATAATTTTTCCGATACCGGGTTGTTGCTTTCCCAAACCGATGCGGCCGGAAATGAACGGCTATTTACTTACGATATTGCCGGTAACTTATTGACCTCAAAGGATGCCCGCGGTTATACCACTACTTTCTCTTACGATAACATCAATCGCCTGACTTCTGTAGCGGATCCGCTGAAATACAAAACCGGATTTAGCTACGACCGTCTGGAAAATATAGTTCGTATTAAAGACCCTTTGAACCGGATTACAGCGAACACATACAATGCTTTAGGACAGTTATTGACAACAACAGACCCGGCAGGAAAAATGATCCGTTACCTATACAATGGGAAAGTCAGGCCGGTTGCCCTGATCAATCAATTGAACGATACCACAAAAATTGCTTACGATGGAAATGACCGGATTATCCGTATTACCAATCCGGCCAATGAAACTACTTCTTTAGATTACGATGCAAAAGGAAACCTGATTGCTTTGATTCAACCCAATGGCAATATAATCGGCTATGAATATACTCCGAATGACTGGGTAAAGACTGTCTTTGATCAGATAGGAGTAATCAGTACAAATACATACGATGCCAACGGGAATGTTTTAAGTCAGGAAGACGGGGAAGGCAGAAAAACAACTTATTCGTACGATGATCTGAACCGGATAAACCGGATGACGGATGCTCTGGGGAATAGTGAATCGTATACCTATGATGGAAACTCGAATATTCTTTTTTACATCAATCGCAACGGACATTCGGAAACGTATAGTTACGACGCTTTGGATCGACTGTTAGAGGTTACGGACGCTTTAAATAATAAAACGAACTACGAATACGACGGAGAAGGAAATCTGGTAAAAGCTGTAGATGCACGCAATAATGCGACTTCTTATACATACGATGCCTTAGGGCGCAATACGCACATTACTTTTGCAAATGGTACGGTAAATGAGTTCGGATACGATGCGATAGGAAATGTGATCCGCATGAAAGACCGCAACGGTTCAGAGATAAAATATACATACGATGTTCTCAACCAGTTACTATCTGTTCTTTATCCGGATCAGAAAAACAAACATTACAATTATAATGCGATCGGGCAGTTGGTAGGTGCAATGAATGAAAATGCCGTTGTAACTCTCGACTACGATAAAGCAGGCAGGATAATCCGTGAAACACTGAATGAAAAAGTTACTGGATATTCTTACGATATAGCCAACCGCAAGCGAACATTGATCTATCCGGGACATAAGCAAATAGAAGAGGTATTGAACGTACGCGATCAGATTACCCGGATTCTGGAAGATGGAACCGAAATTGCCAGTATAGCACACAATCAAGCCGGGCAAATGGTAAGTCGGGCCTATAACAACGGTATCACTACAGCTTTCGGATACAATGAAAACGGATGGATCAACCAGATTACAGAAGGTACGATACGGAACGTCCTTTTGATGTACGATAAAGCAGGAAATATTCTTTCCAGTACGGATATTCTTAAGCCGGAATACAGCGAGCAATATGTTTACGATGAACTGGATCGTCTGATTCAATTCAATAAAGGTACGATAACAAGTGGGGCAATACCGGATCCGTTGAAATCTATAGAATATCAATACGATGCGTTAGGTAACCGTACTACAGTAAAAACCAATGGCATTGCCCGGGTTTATACTGCCAATGCTATGAATGAGTATACCGCCATAAGCGGAGATGCAAACCAATCGTTTCAATACGACAGGAACGGGAATTTGCTGAGCGACCAGACTCATACCTATCATTACGATTTTGATAATAACCTGATACGGGTGGATGATGATAATACAGCTTCTTATCTGTACGATGCTTTAGGAAGACGTATTGCTAAAATAAATGATGGGCAACGTACTAATTTCTATTATGCGGGAGATCAGATCATTGAAGAAAGGAATGGTTCGGATGATATTGTTGCTACTTACATCTTCGGAGAGGGTATAGACGATATTTTAAAAATGAATCGGAACGGGGAAGCTTATTATTACCATAAAAACCACTTGGGCTCTGTGATGTCTGTTACCGATAGTCAGGGAAAGGTAAAAGAAAGCTATCAATACGATCCGTTCGGAAAAGTCAGCTTCCTGGATGCTTCAGGTAATTCAATAGCGTCCACTCAGATAGGAAATTCCATCTTATTTACCGGAAGGTGGTACGACGAAGAAACAGGTACTTATTATTACCGCGCTCGGACTATGCATCCCGGGTTGGGTAGGTTTATACAACCGGATCCGTTGGGGCATATGGATGGAGTGAATTACTATACTTACGCTTTAAATAATTCATTAAACTATACGGATCCGTTAGGTTTATTTTCGATAAGAGACATAAATCCTGAATGGTGTAAACAACCTTCAAATAATTGTAAAGAGGATTTTGATTGGCCTTCCGAAATAGAGGGGCTTTTCGATTCTCTAAATGAAACTATGGGAAATATAGGACAAGTTCTAGAAACAAGGGTATATAAAGGTCGCTTTGGTAGAATGGGAGCAGGAATAAATAAAGGAGTGACAAGAATATTGAATATTAAATTTGCACCTCCCAGCGGAAAAGTTTATCCCGGTGCCGGATATAAAAGGATAGGTCGTGGTGTAAATGTTATTGGAAAAAGGATAGGATATTTAGGAAAAGTATTCGAAGGCATGTCTTTAGTTTCAAAATGGAAAAATGGCCGAGCCACTCTTTGCGACGTAATTGATTTTGGAATAGGTTGGGATCCTTTTTCTTCTGCATTTACACTTGGTTGGGACTTTGGAACATGGTTAGAAGATAAAACTCATTTCGGAGAAAAAACTTTCGGAAGATTATTTGATTTTGCCTTTACGACTTATTATGATTTCAAATATAGATAAATATATGAATTATGAAAAAATATATTAAATTAATG
>JAJBTS010000133.1 GCA_020860885.1 Bacteroidales bacterium | reverse complement strand
TATTTATAGTTTATAATGATATCATTTCGATATCACAAATATATGAATAAAAATTTACAAATCAAGAAAAAACATCTTTTTTATCCTTTTGTTTTAAGATTCTACTTATAAATATATTTATCGGGAAATAGATTTGGAGCAAATAAGGAATAATTTTAATATTAATTTAAGTCCTTTGCAGCATTTATAGAAAGCATATCAAATAAAAGACCGTCTACCCAGAGAAAAATGTGGCAGACGGTCGTATTCTTTTTTCCAATAAAAATAGAAAGTTTATATTCCCGGACGGGGGTTATCCTGACTTGCGTGCATGGTAGATATAAATGCTTTAGGATCGACCTCTTTTACATCATCTTTCAATTTCCGTAAATCCTTCCTTTCAGTAATAGTAAAAATGATTTCGGTTTCATTCCCTTCATACATCCCTTTACCATGAATATAAGTACCACGCATTTTCAATTTATCTACAATGATCTCTTTGACCTCTTTAGTCTTTTTAGTAACGATAAATACAGCTCGTTTAGGATTTTCGGGTTGAAACATTTCCACTGTTTTCCCAAACACAAAAATGGTAAACCAGGAATACAATGGAACGGACCAGTCTTGAAAAGCAATTAATCCGCCCACTACAACCACTGAGTCAATTATAATGATCATATCACTGACTTTCAGATTTGTATTTTGTGCTATAACACGTGCTAATACATCCGTACCTGCACTTGTACTATGCGCTTTAAAAACGAGCGCTACACCTAATCCCAATGTTACCCCTCCGTAAAAACTGGCGATGAAGCGATCATTCTCTACCAATGGATTACTACCTAAAAAATAAGATAAACCGTCTGTGAAGACTGAGATTAACAAAAAAGTAACTACAGTTTTCGGACCTGATGATAATCCTAATTTTTTGATAGCCAAAATCAATAAAGGAATATTAAAACACAAGGCCATGGCTCCCATAGGCAATCCATCGGGAAAAGCATCAAAAACACCTTCTGTCAGATAATGCAAGACGATAGAAATACCGTATACTCCTCCTGGAACAATCTTGAAAGGGGCTAAAAAAGCCACATAACTTAATGCCTGCAAAAAGGCACCTATCACTATAAACGAATAGTCTTTTACACCTTCCTTAAGACGACTATTAGACGTTAACAATTCGCTCTTCATTCCGTAATAACGATTAGTTTAATTTCGGCGCAAAGATAAGTTAATTTTTGTATCTTTGTGAAAACTACAACAAGAAAGATTTTAATTATTTACTTAAAAATAAAAAACAATGAAACAAAGATTTACATCTCTATTTTTTTGTTGCTTGGTAGTAGCATTTCTAACAAGTTGCAAAAACAGTAAAGCTTCTGACACGATGCATACAAAAGCCGTTTTGAACATCACCATTGATTATGAAAAACAACCGGGACCAGGAAGCAATCAATGGGCAGTATGGATTGAAGATCCCGAAGGTTATTTAGTTAAAACAATATTTGTTACAGGATTTACTGCAGATGGAGGCTACGTACCCAGACCGGCATGTACTCCGATATGGGTTTCAAAAGCAAATCCTTCTTCGTTATCCGGTACATCTATTGATGCATTTTCCGGAGCCACTCCGGCCTCGGGTCTACTTACCTATACATGGGATTTAACAGATGATGACGATACTCCGGTCGGCAATGGCAATTATTTACTTATTGTTGAGGGAACCTTATTTGGTGAAAGTGAAGTAATATTTAAGGCTCCTTTCTCTGTGGGTGAAAAAGAAATGAAAATAAGCGCTACTCCCGAATATACTTCCGATGAAGAAAAAAATAAAGAAATGATTAAATCTGTAAATGCAGAATATGTTTTAGTAAAATAAGAATATGGAATGATTTTTGAATTCATCGTCTATCGATTGATTATTCATTATTAATCCCTCTTTAAATTATTAAAAACATGAAAAAAATCTATTTATTGCTTTGGCATTTGTTTTTGCTATTTCTTTTAGTGCTAATGCTCAATTCAAAATCGGTGGAAAAAAGATTAATCTTGACAAAGCCGTAAAAGCAACTTCTGATGCAGTTACTGCGATTACGCTGTCTGATGCAGACATTGCCACCCTCAGTCGTGAATATATGGAATGGATGGACACACACAATCCATTAGCATCTGCTGATAGCGAATTAGGACAGAGATTGCAACGTCTAACGGGTCATATTAGTGAAGTAGATGGCATGAAAGTAAATTTTGGTGTTTACGAGGTAATCGACGTAAATGCTTTTGCCTGTGGTGATGGTAGTATTCGTGTCTGTGCAGGATTGATGGAAGTAATGACAGACGATGAAGTGATGGCTGTTATAGGCCATGAAATTGGGCATGTAGTTAATACCGATACTAAAGATGCTATGAAAAATGCTTATATGCGCTCTGCTGTAACCAATGCTGCCGGTGCTGTAAGTGAAAAAGTATCGGAATTAGCCGACTCTGATCTGGCTGCTATAGCAGATGCTCTTGCTGACGCTCAATACTCTCAAAAACAAGAAAACGCAGCAGATGATTATGCTTTCAATTTCTGTATAAAAAATAACATTGACCCTTATGCTATGCATAAATCGTTAAATAAACTGGTGGAAATGTATGAATCGGGCGGTGAAAAAGCTTCTCGTATACAGCAAATGTTTTCTACACATCCTGACAGTGAAAAAAGATCTATAAGGATGAAAGAAAAAGCAGACAATTACACCAAACAGTAATCAATTACAGTTAACAGTCAACAATGATTATAATATTTTACTGCTCATTGCTGACTGTTAACTGATAGTATTTTAGAATCATACAGTGCTGGATAT
>JAJBTS010000220.1 GCA_020860885.1 Bacteroidales bacterium | reverse complement strand
CTCACTAATTACTGTGTCTTGTCCTGACATAGGTTTTTAGCTTTTTTGTGTCAACCTATGTCAGGACAAGACACACAAGACACTGTTTACTGTTTACTGTAAACGGCGGAGGTTTCGGTGTAATTTTATCTCCTGATTAATATTTTTAATAAATAATAAAATTAAAATGATATTTTGTACTTATTTTTGCAACGAAAAACAAAGAGAATGAACATCATCATCGACAGAGGGAATTCTTCCGTTAAGATTGCATTATTTGAAAGGAACTTGCTGATTAAAAGTTGGCATTCCGATGAATTGGCGGAAAGCTTTCTTCTGGAAATTATAAAAGAATATTCTCCTTCCGCGGGAATTTTATCATCCGTAGGGAGGGTCGAACCGTCTGTCTTGTCTTTTTTATATCGTTACATTCCCTCTTTTTATGAGTTGAACAGTCGTCTGCCTCTTCCTTTACGTGTGGAGTACGCTACTCCGGAGACTTTAGGTCCCGACCGTATTGCGGCGGCTGTGGGCGCTTTTATTCAACAACCGGGGAAGAACTTACTCATTATTGATGCCGGAACAGCTATCACTATTGATTCTGTTTCCGCTCAGGGAGTTTACCGGGGTGGGAATATTTCGCCCGGAGTGGATTTAAGGTTCAAATCGTTGAACAATTATACCGACAAATTGCCGTTGATAAATGAAGAAGGTGATATACCCGCTTTGGGTTACAATACCGAGACAGCTATCCGGGCGGGAGTCATCGGGGGGATTGTGAGGGAATTGGATTCATATATAGATGAATATAAAAAAAATCAGGAAGTTTTTGCTTTTTTAACAGGCGGATACTCTTTTTATTTTGATAGCAAATTAAAAAACTCCATCTTTGCAGACGGAAATTTGGTCCTGAAAGGATTAAATGAAATCTTGAATTATCAATATGGTTAAAACTAAATTAGCATCCTTTTTATTTTTACTGGTTGCACTGCCGGTCGCTTTGTACTCACAAAATATCAACACACTCTCTCCTTATACGCAATATGGGTACGGACAACTGGCCGATCCGAGTTTCGGATCTCAACGGGCAATGGGAGGAATAGGTTACGGATTGAGAAAATCGGAGATGATTAATCCGTTGAATCCTGCGTCTTTTTCTGCTGTCGACTCTATGACGTTCATGATCGATTTCGGTGTGAAAGCGCAAATCGGATGGCTGAACGAAGGAGATAAGAGCGCAAGGGACTATACCGCAGGACTGGAGTATCTGGCTATGCAATTTCCCCTGGCAAAAAAATTAGGCATGGGGGTTGGTTTAGCTCCGGTATCGTACGTAGGATATAATTTCAGAACCTGGCAGGATCAGGCGGGTAACGACGATGTGAGTTATCCCGTTACTGCATCCGGAAAAGGAGGACTGAATAAAGTATATGCCACCCTTTCCTATAATTTCTTCGACCGGCTTTCTTTAGGAGTAAATGTCGGTTATTTGTTTGGAGATATTACTAAAAGCAGGTATACTTTACCGACTTCTACCAGTCATACAATCGCATGGAACGATAGTTTGCGGTCGTCCGGATTGGTTTATGAGATTGGCGCGCAGTACCGTATTCCGTTAGGAAACAGAAACGAAGTGGTTGTGGGAGCGGTATATACTCCAAAAACCCGCATTCCTACGAAATATGCATACGGAGAAGTGGCTTATTCCGGAAGCGAAATTACCGGCAATCCGGTTTTCCATTCTACCAAAGATTCGGTTTTTCACATGCCGGAAACTTACGCTGTCGGAATTAGTTACAGCAAACTAAATAAATTTACTGCCGGAGCCGATTTCCAATACCAACGTTGGGAAGACGCCAAATATTTCAATGTTACGGATTCCCTGAAAAACAGGATGAAGATCAATGTGGGTATCGAATATATCCCGGATCATATGGCGAGCAATGTTTTCCGTAAGATGAGATACCGGGCGGGAGGTTATTACACCAATTCCTATGTTCAGGTAGGTGGTTACGGTTATAAAGATTACGGTTTTACCGTAGGATTCGGTATTCCGATGGTCGATCGCCGTTCTTTTATCAATATGGCATTTGAATACAATATTGTAAGTCCGGAGAAACGGCCGAATGCGGTTATGGTGGACGAGAAATATTTTAGGTTTACACTTAGTTACACATTTAACGAATTGTGGTTCTTCAAACGAAAACTTCAGTAATAATCATCCTTTTAGCTTGTGTGCTGATGGTATCCTGCGGTAAGAAGAAAAGCGGGATATCTACTGTAACTGTGGATGCAGAAGAGATGCCCATGGTACATACCGAAAACATAACTTCCCTGATATCCGATTCGGGAATCACCCGTATCCGCCTGAATACAAAAGTGTGGGATATCTTTCAATCGGATTCGGCTTCTTACTGGTATTTCCCGGAAGGAATTTATATAGAACAATTCGACAGCCTTTTTAATATTGAAGGAAGCTTGAAGGCAGATACGGCTTACCATTATGTAACCCGTTCGTTGTGGCGCGTGATTGGGAATGTTTATATCCGCAACCTGCAAGGACTGATCTTTGAGACTTCCGAACTTTTCTGGGACGGTAAGCCCGTTTCCCCTTCGTATGCTATCTATACGGATAAATTTGTTAAGGTTACCACGCCGGAAGGCCGGATCGTAACGGGGGTAGGAATGCACTCGGATATACAGATGAACGATTATGTTTTTTATCAGACCGGAGGGGTCTTTGAAGGGTATGAAAGCAGTCCGAACGATACTACAATCGTCGGCAATGATTCTGTTGCAACCGACAGCATAAACAACAGGGCTTCTCTGCCTTCTGTGAATGAGGAGCAAGTAACCGGAGAAGATCCTGAAATACAAACGACTGAAGATGAGTGAGGTTTGGATAGGTATAGGGATAGCTCTTTTCTTTTATGCTTTTTTTTGCAGCAGCAAAAGCGGCTTTTCTTTCTTCCAATAAGCTTCTCTTTGAATTGGAAAAACAGAAGCAGGACCTCACAGCCCGTGTGCTTAACTTATTTTACCAGCATCCCAGCCAATATATTTCTACGATTCAGATAGGGAAAATTCTCTCGTTGGTGACGTATGCCTTTTTTGCAATGGGTTTACTGTCTCCGCTGTTGGAGGTGTATATCGGCAGTTCTGTTCTAATTCTTGTATTAACTATTCTTATATCTGCCGTAGTACTTTTGTTTTTCGGGGAATTTCTTCCTCAAACCCTGGCAATCATCCGTCCGAAGATATTTTTATCTATAGCGGCTTTTCCTCTCTATATTTTTTATATACTTTTTTATCCGTTTTCCAAGCTTATCACTGCCATTGGCTGTTTCTTTTTACGGCTGTTCGGAGTAAAATCGTCTTTGTCGGATTCAGTTACTTTCGGCCGGGACGATTTGGATCAGTTTATCCAGAAAACGATAGATGAAGCCCCGGAAGATACCGAACTGGAGAAAGAAGTACGGTTGTTTCAGAATGCCATGGAGTTTTCCAATGTAAAGATAAAAGATTGTGTGGTGCCCCGTACGGAAATAGTTGCGGTGGAAAAAAGTACATCTATTCAGGAGCTGATCGATTTGTTCGTAAAAACAGGCTTGTCTAAGATACTTGTTTATCAGGAGGATATAGATAATGTTATCGGATACATCCATTCTTCCGAATTGTTTTCGAAACCGGTCGACTGGACTCAGTCTATTTATACGTTGCCTTTTGTCCCGGAAAATATGGCTGCCAGTAAGTTAATGGAAAATATGCTGGCCGAAAAGAAAAGTATTGCAGTTGTTGTGGACGAATACGGAGGAACAGCCGGAGTAATTACGCTGGAAGATCTTGTAGAAGAAATTTTCGGGGAAATAGAGGATGAGCACGATACGCAACTTTTGCTTTCCCGCCAGATCGGTGAAAATGAATTCGTTTTTTCGGGAAGGCTGGAAATTGACCGCATCAATGAAGAGTTTGATCTGGATATACCGGAATCGGACGATTATATGACGATTGCAGGGTATATTTTACATTCTTTCCAGGATTTTCCCAAAGTAAATGAGACCATTCGGATAGACTCTTTTGAAATAACAATATTGAAAGTAACTCACACGAAGATAGAACTTGTTAAGCTTAAACGCTTAAATGATTAAATTTATTTAAAATAATTATGAGAAATAAGGTAAATCTTCGTATCTTCGTGCGCAATTTCATAACATAAACTAAAAAACCAGATACAGAATCATGGCAATGTTAGAAAAAATCAGGAATAAGGCAGGACTATTGGTCGCAGTAGTCGGGTTTGCTTTACTCGCATTTATTATCGGAGATTTCCTTCGCTCAGGATCGACTTTTTTTCAACAGAAGAAAGAGAATATTTTGGTGGTTAACGGAGAGGGAGTTCACTTCCAGGATTTTCAGGTTAAAGTGGAAGAACGTTTGAACGGTATTAAGATGAATACCGGAAGAACTTTAACGGATGATGAATCTCAACAGGTAAGGCAAGATGTTTTTAACAGCATGATTGATGATATTTTGTATACCGAGGAAGCTGAAAAGTTAGGAATCGTGGTGAGCAACGAAGAGTTTTATGATATGGTGATGGGGAATAATATTTCACCTATGATCCAACAAATGCCTGCTTTCCAAAATCCTCAGACCGGACGCTTCGACAGGAATATTCTGCTTGAATATCTGCAGATGTCCGAATCGGAAGATTATGATATGTATCCCGAAGAAATGCATGCCGGTTTAAGACAAATGAAACGCGACTGGTTGATAGCTGAAGATGCTATTCTGAAAAATCAATTGAGAATGAAATTCGGTACGTTGATTTCTTCTGCTATCCTTGCAAATACATTGGAAGCAAAAGCCACATATGAAGAAAATAAGATAAATGTCGATTTCGATTATGTTTCCCAGCCTTACAGCATCCTTCCGGATAGCGAAGTGAATGTTACCGATGCGGATGTTCAGAAAAGATACAACGAAACTAAAACACAATACAAACAAGAAGAAGCAAGGCTTATAAATTATATTGCTGTAAATATAACTCCTTCGCAAAAAGATTTTGAAAACATTCAAAATAAACTGAGTGAAGTAAAATCGGCTTTTGAATCCTCCGAAAATGTTGCTGATATTGTTCAGATGAATTCGGATGTACCTTATGTAGATGCCTATTCTTCTTTTGCATCCCTGAATCAGAACTTACAAAATTTCGTAGGACACAATCCGGTCGGATCTGTGGAAGGTCCTGTATTGATCGACGGAGCTTATCATCTATACAAACTGGAAGGAGAAAAAACAGCTCCGGATTCGATAAACGTTCATTTATTGCCGTTGCCTATGACTACCGACGAGTCAGCCCTTACTGCATTAACAGATAGTTTGACTCAGGCAATTAAATCATCCTCTTTTGCAGAAGTGGCTATTTCCGCAACAGGCGGTCAGTCGAACGGAGAGATAGGCTGGGTTTCTGAAAGAGAGCTCGCCAGTGAAACGGATGGTAGATTCAAAGACCAGCTTTTTGATGCCCGGCTGAACGAGCCCTTTATTGCAGAAACAACTATGGGTGGTAAATTCCTGGTTCAGGTAACAGAAAAAACAGCTCCCGTAAAAAAATATAAGGTTGCAGATATCCAGGTAAGTGTAAATCCGAGTCAGGAAACAAAAACTCAACTTTACAACGATCTAAGTCAGTTTATGGCTGCCAATCACTCCGTATCTGCAATGAAAGAGAATGCTGCAGAAGCAGGCTACAATGTAAGAACGGATGTTGAAGTAACAAAAAATCAAATCAATCTGGGTGGTATCCAAAGCACCCGTCAGACCATTCAATGGGCTTTCAATAATAAACCCGGATCTATTTCGGATATCTATGAGAGCCAGAACGGCGAATATTTTGTGGTAGCTGCCCTAGCTGAAGAATTACCGGAAGGTTACCGCTCGTTGGCTTCTGTATCGGAAGCCATTAAAAGAGAATTGATCAATGAGAAAAAAGCGGAAAAACTGGTTGCCGATTTGAAAGCGAAGAATTTAACTACACTGGATCAATATGCTGAGGCAATGAATTCTTCCGTAAATGAAGTTAAGTTTTTATCTTTCGGAACCGTGAATATTTCAGGAATCGGTAGTGAGCCTATCCTGAATGCAAAAGTTCCTCTGGCTCCGGTGGGTGAAGTTTCAGGTCCTTATGCCGGAAAAAACCGGGTATACGCTGTATATGTAAAAGATAAAAAAGTTAACGATCATCCTTATGACGAAGAAGCTGAAAAGGAAAATGTTCGTGCGCGAAACTCCTTCCGCAGATATCAGTTTATGCAATCATCGGATATATTAAGAGAAAACGCAGATATAGAAAATAACTTCAATCGTTTTTATTAATTAAGTTATAAAGCTTATTTTACGGGCTTGGTCAACAATCGGGAAGTCGTCTGACGAGGAGGTTGTAGATCAAGCCCGTAATTTCAATAGGATAGGATGGAAACATTGTTAGGTAAGACATTAGGAGAATTGGAAAGCATCGTTGCCGAATGGAAAATGCCCCGGTTTACAGCCCGGCAAATCGCCAATTGGTTGTACGTAAAAAGGGTATCCTCCATAGATGAAATGACCAATGTTTCTCTGGCGCACCGGACACTTTTGAAAGAAAGGTACAGGGTAGGGCGAATCTCTTATGAACAAAAGCAGGAATCGAAAGACGGTACTGTAAAATATCTTTTCCCTACCGGCAATGGCCATTATATAGAATCTGTATATATTCCGGATAAAGAAAGAGCTACGCTATGCGTATCTTCACAGGTCGGTTGTAAGATGAATTGTGTTTTCTGTATGACCGGAAAGCAGGGTTTCAACGGACAGCTTACCTCGGGAGACATAATCAATCAGGTTTTATCTGTCCGGGAATCCGAGCAGTTGACAAATCTTGTTTTTATGGGGATGGGAGAGCCTTTGGATAATGTGAACGAATTATTTAAGGCATTGGAAATACTTACATCGGAATATGGTTTTGCATGGAGCCCCAAACGTATTACGGTATCTACTATAGGAATCCTTCCTTCTCTAAAGCGTTTCCTGGAAGAAAGCAATGTGCATCTGGCAGTCAGCCTGCATTCTCCTTTTCATGAAGAACGGATGTCGTTAATGCCTGTAGAGAAAGCTTACCCTATACAACAGGTTCTGGAAATGATCAGGGAATATGATTTTTCTCATCAACGAAGAGTTTCTTTTGAATATATTTTGTTCGGCGGACTAAACGATAGCATAAAACATGCTGCCGAATTGGTTAAGCTAATAAGAAATATCCCCTGTAGGGTTAATCTGATCCGGTACCATCAGATACCGGGTATGGATATACCCGCTACGGATCTTAAAGCTATGGAACAGTTTCAGAAATCCCTGAATTCCAAAGGAATTATTTGTACTATACGGGCATCACGGGGAGAAGATATTCTGGCTGCGTGCGGAATGCTTTCTACAGTGAACAGTAAACAGTCACCAGTAAACAGTAAGCAGTGAACTATGATAATTTGTAATTAATAAACTTTTTCTTAAATAATTATTTATAGGTTAAAGGAAACTGTTAATCTACCTGCTTACTGTTTATTGCTAACTGCTAACTGCTAACTGGTGACTGCTAACTGCTAACTGGTGACTGTTTACTGTTCACTGTTCACTGGTGACTGAGAAGAGTTGGCTGATAACTGAAGAAATTGTATCTTTGTGCTGTTTTTTATTAAGAATAAGATAAAAACAAATATATGAGTGAGAAACTATTAAGAGTAGGAATAAGTCAGGGTGATACGAATGGTATTGCGTACGAATTGATTCTTAAGGCCTTTGAAGATCAACGGCTGTATGAATTTTGTATCCCTGTTGTTTACGGATCTTCAAAAGTCTTAGCTTATCACAGGAAAGCCCTGGAATTACCTTCTTACAATCTGAATAATATCAATGAGGCGCAGGAAGCAGGTCCTAACCGGTTGAATATAGTGAATGTAATGGAAGAAGAAGTTATTGTGGAGTTAGGTAAACAAACTCCGGATGGTATCAAAGCTTCCGAAAAAGCGTTCTCTACTGCTTTAGCGGATCTCAAGGAAGGTCATATAGATGTTCTTCTGAATGCTCCGTCTATAACGGATCCGGTAAGTTCACTTCTCTTTGAAGAAGACGACGACTCGCAAAGTATTGCTATGCTGATCAATGATAGTCTGAGGATAGGGCTTGCTACGGATAAAGTATCCCTGTCTGAAGTTTCCTCACTGATCACTCAGGAGGTATTGGTGAAAAAGATCAAAGCATTGCATTATGCATTGGTACATGATTTCATGATTACTTCTCCCCGTATTGCGGTTTTATCATTAAATCCTCAGGCAGGAATCAATGACCAACCGGGGAAAGAAGAAAATGAAATAATTATTCCGGCAATGAAAGAAGTTTCCACTACCGGGATATTCTGTTTCGGACCCTATTCGGCAGATACTTTTTTTAGTACGGAAGAGTACCTGAGTTTTGACGGAGTATTGGCGCTTTACCACGATCAGGGAATGATTGCTTTCCAGACGCTTACTTCGGGAGAAGGGGTAAAGTATACGGCAAATCTTCCTCATATTCTTACTGCACCCAATCAAACAGTTGCTTTCGATAAAGCCGGCAAAAATATGTGCTCGCCGGATTCTTTCAGAAATGCTTTGTATTTAGCGATTGATTTGTACAGAAACAGGAAAACTGACAAATACATAAATAGAAATCCATTAAAGAAACAATACTTTGAACGTGGTTCAGATAATGAAAAACTGGATTTAACGAAAGAGGAAGCATAAATAAATATGAGATACGCTATTATAGCTGCAGGGGAAGGGTCGCGCCTGGCACAGGAAGGAGTGAAACGTCCTAAACCTTTGGTTGAGTTGAATGAAGTTCCTTTAATAAAACGGTTGATAGATATATTTTCTGCGAATAATGCTGAGTCGATAAGTATCATCGTTAATGAAGAAATGACAGAAGTGCAGGAGTATATCCGCTCTCTGCAATTACCCGTTCCATTATATCTGATTGTAAAGTCTACTCCCAGTTCCATGCATAGTTTTTTTGAATTACGGGATTCGATAAAAGATGGGAAGTTTTGTCTTACTACCGTTGATACGATATTCAGAGAAGATGAATTCGCAGACTTTATTAAATCCTTCGAAAATAATCACGAGGATGATGGTATGATGGCCGTTACCGGTTATATCGACGATGAGAAGCCTTTGTATGTTTCCGTGGACCCGTCTCTCTATATTGATGATTTTTTGGATATAAACGATGGGAAGATAAAATATGTATCCGGAGGGATTTACTGTCTGGATTCTAAGTCAATACATACATTAGAAAGATGTCTCGAAAACGGAATGTCGCGTATGCGTAATTATCAAAGACAATTAATAAAAGATGGCTTAAGGTTGAAGGCCTATCCGTTTAAGAAAATTGTAGATGTGGATCATGCCGAAGATATTCGGAAAGCAGAAGCATTCCTCAATCAAAAAGATTAAAAAAGAATGAAAATTAAGATAGCCGGAATACGCAGAGGAAATCAATATTCTCCTAATCATATAGGCAATGACGTTGCCATTTTTAATTTAACAACAGAATATTTAATAGAAAAGAATTGCGAGGTTTTCGAATATACCGAAGAAGAGTTTCAGACTGGAAAAATAGATGCTGATTTTATTTTTAATATGGTCCGGGACAGGAAGTCTATTTTGAAGTTGCAGCAATTGGAAGATGAAGGAAAGAGAGTGGTTAATTCCGGATATGGTATCGAAAACTGTACCCGGGGGAAAATGACCCGTTTGTTACTGGAAAACAATATACCTCATCCCCAAAGTATTATCGTACTAACGGATGACAAAGAATTTCACGGTCTGGAATCTTTAGGATCGCATTGCTGGATAAAGCGGGGCGATTTTCATGCTATCCATCGCGAAGACGTAACCTATGCAAGAATAGGGGAAGAAGCGGAAAGTGTGATCCGCGGATACGCCTTAAGAGGCATACCCTCGGCTGTAATAAATGAACATCTGGAAGGCGATTTAATCAAGTTTTACGGAGTAGAAGGTACGGATTTCTTTTATTGGTTCTATCCCAATGATTTGAATCACAGTAAATTCGGCTTGGAAAAAATAAACGGTAAAGCTCAGGGGATTCCGTTTGATCTCGAAGAGTTGAAAAGCTACTGCAGCCGGTCTGCACGTGTCCTGAATATATATATTTATGGAGGAGATTGTGTGGTGGATAAGAACGGAAATATTAAAATTATAGATTTTAATGACTGGCCTAGTTTTGCCCCTTGCCGGAAACAGGCGGCTCCTTATATTGCCGAATGTATTTATAATATAGCACGTTCGGAATTAAAACCCTTACATTCAAATGAGTACAGAAAAAAAGTCGGGATATAAGTCCACGTTAAAATCGGAAGATACCGAAGAGTTTATAGATATTTACTTTTACAGGCCAATAGGTTATCAGTGGGCCTTATTTTTTCAGAAAAGGGGAATTACTCCCAATCAGGTTACGATAGCTTCTATCTTTATTGGTGTAGCTGCCGGTATTTGTTTTTATTTTACTGATTTCTGGATCAATCTGCTTGGAGTTTTTTTACTGATTTGGGCCAATTCGTACGATAGTGCCGATGGACAGTTAGCCCGTATGACCAATCAGAAGTCTGCAATGGGTAGGATTCTGGATGGAGCCTGTGGTGATTTTTGGTTTGTTGCCATTTATCTTGCGATTGTTTTCAGGTTGTGGCCGGAATGGAGCTATTGGATATTGATTTTAGCCGCCGTTGCCGGATACTCGCATTCTAAACAGGCCTCTATGGCGGATTACTTCCGGAATATACATTTGTTATTCCTGAATGGAAAAAAGGGTAGTGAGTTGGATAATTCAAAAGATCTGGAAAAGAAGTACAAAGAAATAAATGGAAAAGAACAACCGTTTATCAAATTCTTTGAATATATGTATTTGAACTATACCCGGGGACAGGAGAAATGGACACCCCAAATGCAAAAATTATTTCAGGTAATCAACTCCGGATACGAAGGAGATCCTCCGGATTGGTTCCGTAAGAATTACCGTAAAAAAAGCCTCCCGTTTATTAAGTATACCAATATGCTGTCTTTCAATTTACGTGCTATTGTTTTATTTATAAGTGTATTGATCAATCTGCCCTGGATATATTTCGTATTTGAATTAACGGTTATGAATGGGATGCTCCTTTATATGATGAGAAAATACGAGCGCCTGGCGAGGAAGTTCAGAGTCGCTCTGGAAATGGATGAGGAATAAAAAAGATAAAGTTATGCTTAACCTGGATAAAGTTAAAGGGATTATTTTTGATTACGGAGCTACTATTGACAGCAACGGTAAGCACTGGGTAGAGGTATTGTGGGATGCATACCGGGATAATCAGATTCCGGTGAGTAAGGAAGCTTTCAGGGAAGCTTATATATATGGTGAACGATATTTAGCTATGCACCCTGTTATTCAACCCGGTTTTACATTCAGGGATGTTCTTCTTGCTAAGACGGAATTACAAATAAAATGGCTCGTAGATAAAAGTTTTTTAACTGAAAATAGCAAAACTTCGCAATATTCTATTGCCGTTTCAAATCAATGTTATAACTTTGTGCGTTCTGTATTAAAAGATGCAATTCCTATTTTACAGGCATTGAAAAGAAAGTATCCATTAGTCTTAGTATCAAACTTTTATGGGAACATTGATACTGTAATTAAGGATTTTGAACTGGATTCATACTTTGAACAAATAATTGAATCTGCTGTAGTAAAAGTCAGGAAACCCGATCCTGCCATCTTTGAATTAGGGGTTCAGGCATTGAAAATGCTTCCCGAAGAAGTGGTGGTGGTTGGCGATTCGTATAAGAAGGATATTGTTCCCGCCAGAACGATAGGTTGTCAGACAATCTGGATTAACGGGCCGGCCTGGGAAGAAGATCAACCGGGCAGTACAGCTGATGCTGTTATTTTTGATTTTAAAGAATTGAGAAATATTTTCGAATTATAAATAAATACGACTGATGTTGTTCTCAGCCGCATAAGAAATAATAAATAAATAAAAAGTTATGGAAAAAATGCAAGTAAAAAATGCTCAAGGAAAGTTGGGTGTTCTTGTAATTGGAGTAGGTGGTGCCGTGGCAACTACTTTTATTGCGGGTACTATGATTGCCCGTAAAGGATTAGGTGTTCCCGTTGGCTCTATTACTCAGTTGGCAACAATCAGATTAGGAAAAAGAGAAGAAAACCGTTTCCCGAAGATTAAAGATGTGGTGCCTTTGGCTGAACTGAACGATATCGTTTTCGGTGGTTGGGATATCTTTGAAGAAGATGCCTATGCTGCTGCCCGTCATGCTGAAGTTCTGACTGTAGAAGATTTAGACAAAGTAAAAGACGAACTACAGGCGGTGAAACCAATGAAAGCGGTTTTCGACCAGAATTTTGTAAAACGTTTGAATGGAACCTGGGTAAAAGAAGCTCCTACTAAGTGGGATCTGATGGAAGCTGTCCGTAAAGATATTCAGGATTTCAAATCAAAGAATAACTGTGATCGTGTCGTTTGTATCTGGTGTGGAAGTACAGAAGTATTTACAAAGATAAGCAGCGTACATGAGACTCTTCCTGCATTGGAAAAAGCAATGCAAGAAAACAATGAAGAGATCGCACCTTCTATGGTCTATGCGTATGCATGTCTTACGGAAGGAGTTCCTTATATTAACGGCGCTCCTAACTTAACAGTCGACATGCCTTCGATGTGGGATCTGTCTGCTAAAACCCAAACTCCTATTTGCGGTAAGGACTTTAAGACAGGACAAACTATGTTGAAGACCGTATTATCTCCAATGCTAAAAACCCGTATGTTAGGTCTGAACGGATGGTTCTCCACGAACATCCTGGGTAACCGGGACGGAGAAGTACTGGATGATCCGGGTTCTTTCAAAACAAAAGAAGAATCTAAACTGTCGGTTATTGATAATATCCTTCAACCGGATCTTTATCCTGAGTTGTATGGGAACGTATATCATAAAGTACGTATTAACTACTATCCTCCACGCAAAGACAATAAAGAAGGTTGGGATAATATTGATATTTTCGGTTGGATGGGTTATCCGATGCAATTGAAAGTGGATTTCTTATGCCGTGACTCTATCCTGGCCGCTCCTCTTTGCCTGGACTTGGTTTTATTTACGGATTTGGCAAAACGTGCAGGTATGAGCGGCATCCAATCCTGGTTGTCTTTCTATTTCAAATCTCCTATGCACGACAACGAACATATTGCAGAGCATGACCTGTTTATTCAATATGTGAAACTTAAAAATACTTTACGTCAGATTATAGGTGAGGAAACAATTGACTTTATGGACTAATACAGTCTGCCAGAATAACATTAAGCCGTCATTGCGAACACTGAGGTTCGTAATGACGGTTTTTTTAATGAAATTTTTATGAAGGAAAAGCTTATTGATATCAAATTGTTTGAAAGTCTTTCCCCCGTATTTAAGAAATCTTACGGCCCTTTTCTTGCTAAATGCGCGATGAAGATAGCGGGTCTGAATAAGGTAAACCGGGTGTACGATTCGGCTAAATATAAGGAAGGTACGGATATTGAAGATGCGATGATAGACGGGTTGGGTATTACCCGCAAAGTGCATAATATAGATGTGCTTAAACAATTTGAAGGAGAACCTTTTATTACGGTTTCCAATCATCCTTACGGGCATATCGATGGTATAATGCTGATAGGGGAGGTGGCTAAAGTCCGCCCCGATTATAAAGTGATGGTAAATTGGATGCTCGGATTAATAGATATTATGGAAGATCATTTTATCGGTGTAAATCCCTATAGTTCGGATTCTGTAAAGAAATCCAGCCTGGATGGTGTGAAAGAATGTATCCTTCATCTGAAACAAAAGCATCCTCTGGGATTTTTTCCTGCCGGAGCTGTTTCAAAGAGTATCGGTAATAATAAAGTGGAAGATCGTGACTGGCAGGAAGGAGTTCTTAAGCTGATCCGAAAAGCGAAGGTTCCTGTGGTTCCTGTATATATCTCCGGACAAAATTCCTGGTTCTTTAATTTTCTGGATAAGATAGACTGGAGAATCCGTACCGTCCGTCTATGCCATGAATTGGATACCAAGAAAGGAAAAACCATACATATGGTATTTGGAGATCCTATTTCTTTAGAAGAACAGAACAATTATAAAGATATTAACAGCTTTGGACAATTCCTGAAAGAAAAGACCTATTTGTTGCAAAATCAGCTGTAGGACGGGTATTTAATGAGGTGGTCCGAAAAGTCCATGATCTCATTTTTTCAAATTCTTCTATAATTTAATGCTTTTCACCTGCTTTTTAGTTACAATTCTGACTATGAATGGCCTGTTGGCTGACAAGTCTATTTTAACTGTATATAAAGGAGAATCGATATTGCTGTTTGAATAATATAGTTTTCCGTCTATATCGTATATTTTAATTTCCTGTATGGGATCGTTGTGTGAAGAGAAAACAAAAATACCATTGGATACACGGTAGGCATTTATTAATCGGGTCTCTATACTTTCAATCCCTACATCTCCTTTTGGGGGTTGGGAAATATGGATAAAAAACCTTCCGGTATTTTCACCTTGTATATCGTTTGAGAAAGTATAATCTACGTTTTGCCTGTTACTTAAGTCTATGAGCTTTTCTTCCTGATTATCTATGAAATGTATGCTTTCTGCATGGAATTCAGGCATTCCGGAGAAAGTAAGAGTTGTTTTTCCTGTAGAATGAGTACGGATACCGATGGGAATCATTATTTCGTTATTACTGATGAAATTCATTTCAACTGCATGATTGTCCGATAAAGTAAATATTGCGGGAATATTCTTATCCTGGCTGAAAACTTTATAAATATCTTCACCGCTAACATAGGAGTCGTCGGCTGATTCGTATCGTCCGATAAGCGTTTCTGAAAAATTAGATTTATTTGAAGCCTTAATTTTTAATACATTAGGTAGGGCGGTATCTTTATTGGATGACCGGAGGGTTTGTTGAGGTCTCACTACCGCCATATCGACACTGAATGTAATTGTAATTTCATTCAGAAGAGCTGTTTCCGCATCTTCTATAGCTTTTACTAAAAAAGCATGCATCGGTTCTATATATCCTTTGGTTTCCGGAAGGTTTGATGTGTTTCCTTCCGCTAATTCCAGTAAACCAAGGTATTCATTAAAAGTATACGACATGAAGGCATTATTATTCCACAGAGAATAATTAGGAGAAAGAACTCCTTTATTTGCTTCATGGAACGCTTTGAAGTCCAACATGGACATATACGGATTACCTACAATAAAACTGGGTTCAAATGCTTCTACGTTCTTATCAAAAGCAATGGTATAAGATGTTGTTGAAGGGAATTTCCATTCACTGTTTTCAAATTCTTCAACTATAAACCGGTACGACCTATCGTTTTCTTCCCGAATCACAGTTTCCGTTTCTCCGGTCAGAGACAATCCATTATTTATGTAATAATATGTTTGATTGTGATTCTCTGTCTTTGATATTCGATGCGACCTTACCATATCTTTATTTTGGTAATAAGGAAATTCTACAATTCCGTTGGTTTCTGCTAATCCGATAGTTCTTGCTTCATCGGAAACAGGATTATCCAGAAGGATTGCTGTTTCCCTATATTTATTTTGGTTCATAAAAGTATTTATCCACATAATCCAACCTTCTCCTAATTTCAGGGGTTCTTTCAGAGAGGAATAGGTTCCTGTCCATAATGCTTCCACAACTCCTCCTTCCGGAGGAACAGGTCCACCTATTACGTTGAATTTACGCATATAGGTAAGCGGATAACCTCCGAAAGCTAAATCTCCGGAATACATATTATGTAAGGGAGCGGAAAGCATATGCCATTGGTTTCTTTGAAGAAACCCTCCTGCATACGCTGCAGAGAAAGATAAATGACTTTTAGTATCTGTTACATTATTTATATCTGTAACAGATTTATCCTGAGCGGAATCGTACAATTCCCAGTTCCATTGAACGTGTGCCCGGCTGTATTTCAAACGATGTGGATAACCGATATGAGCTCCATGCATGAAATAAATATTATTGCATACATAATCTGTTTCTTCTGTCAGGTTTGGGAAAGAAGTTGAATTTCCGGGTATATATACATCCGTACAAGGGATCGGTACTAATCCGGTACTCCAGTTAAAGGGATTGTTCCAGTCTTCTTTTTCACTGATACTGCCTGATTCTGAGGGAGTCCATACTGCTGTGGTATTTACATATACGGATACCGATGATTGGGTAGAACATCCTCCGGGGCGGGTTATATCTAGTATATATTCATATTTACCTCCCTCTAAATGGGGTAACTTATACTTCGATTGAGTGGACAACGTTGTAGTGGGATCTTCTTTTATATACCATTTATAGGAATAATGGAGCTGGCTTTCTTCTCCTATTTCAATAGCTTCGTCTCCTTTGCAAAATGTGATATTATTATTTGTTATTTTATAAGCAATGTCATTGAGCGGGATAATAATATCCTCACATAAATATAGATTATCTTCTTTTTTTAGAATCAGAACTAATTTACATAATTCGTCGGATTGAATAATAAAAGGTGAAATTTCAAAAGATAAAACGGAATTCGTTATGTTAACTGTAAAAGAATTATTCTCACCTGTTATTTTTATGTA
>JAJBTS010000229.1 GCA_020860885.1 Bacteroidales bacterium | reverse complement strand
ATATTGAACATATCCCGAACAATCAAATCCCTTGGGACTGGTACCTGCATATTTATAACGGGCTCCTTTAAATTTGTAAGCATAATCAATGACTTTCTTCGCCTCCCTATTTTTTGTAGCCTTAACTTTGCCTTTTTTATGAGAATATTCGGAGTTATAAGCCTCTCCTCTTTTTTGAACATTATTCTTCGAAGAAGAGCAGGATGCTAAAAAAAAGGCAATACAGATAAAAATAAATATATTTTTTATTCTCATAGTTGATAAACACAAGTGATACACTGCAAATATATAAAACTTTTAACTAATTTTGCTTAAAGTTTTTATATTTTGTTCTTATAACACTTTATTAGCATCCTAAATGAATAAAATTATTAAAAGAGAAGCGCTTTCCGAGAACGTAATTAAATTGGAAGTTGAAGCTCCCTTGATTGCAAAATCCAGGAAAGCCGGACATTTTGTTATTGTTAAAGTAGGGAAGTATGGAGAACGTATTCCATTAACTATTGCCGGAGCCGACATAAAAAAAGGGACTATTACTTTAGTAATTCAGAATGTTGGAAAATCTTCCCGTAAAATATGTGCCTTACAAGAGGGCGATTTTATTACCGATTTGGTAGGACCTTTGGGCAAGGCTACTCATATAGAAAATTTCGGTACAGTAGTTTGTGCTTGTGGTGGGGTTGGTACCGCCCCTATGCTTCCGATTATTGAAGCAATGAAAAAAGCGGGAAATAAGGTTATTACCGTACAAGCAGCTCGTACAAAGAATCTTATCATATTGGAAGATGAAATAAAAAAATATTCCGATGAAGTGGTTATAATGACAGACGATGGTTCTTATGGCAATAAAGGCCTTGTTACGGATGGCATTGAAGCGGTTATTAAAAAAGAGAAAATAGATTTATGCGTCACCATAGGACCTGCAGTAATGATGAAATTTGTTTCTCTTCTGACTAAGAAATACAATATTCCTACAGTAGCTTCCTTAAATACAATTATGGTAGACGGTACAGGAATGTGTGGGGCTTGCCGTGTGACTGTAGGCGGAAAAACAAAATTTGTCTGTGTGGATGGGCCGGAATTTAATGCTCATGAAGTTGACTTTGATGAGATGATGATGCGGTTAAATGCTTATAAAGATTTTGAATAATGAATAATATAGAATATTTAAAGGCTCAAAGGAGCGAGCCTTGGAGAGAAGAACTCAGAAAGAGCATGAAAAATAAAGAACGTGCTGATATTCCACGCGTTAAAATGCCCGAATTAGATCCGGACTTCAGAAGTCATAATTATGAAGAAGTTAATCTGGGTTTATCTTTGGAGCAGGCTTTAACAGAGGCAAAACGTTGTTTGGATTGCCCTGATCCACAATGTATAACAGGTTGTCCTGTAGAAATCAATATCCCAAAGTTCATTAAGAATATCGAACGCAATAATGTATTGGAAGCTGCAAAAACTTTGAAAGAAACCTCTGCCCTTCCTGCCGTCTGCGGGCGTGTTTGTCCTCAGGAAAAACAATGTGAAAGCCGATGTATTTACCTGAAAATGAAAAAGGAAGCAGTAGCTATTGGTTATCTCGAAAGATTTGCTTCTGACTTTGAAAGAGAGAGTGGATCTATTTCGGTTCCGGAACTGGCGGAAAGTAACGGAATGAAGATTGCTGTGGTCGGATCGGGTCCTGCCGGATTATCTTTTGCCGGTGATATGGTTAAATTAGGATATGATGTTACTGTATACGAAGCCTTACACGAAATTGGAGGTGTATTGAAATATGGTATTCCTGAGTTCCGTCTACCTAATGATATTGTAGATGTAGAAATAGATATTCTTCAGAAAATGGGTGTGAAATTTATTACAAATTGCATTGTAGGAAAGACTATTAGCTACGACGATTTACATGAAGAAGGTTATAAAGGAATATTTATTGCCAGTGGAGCAGGATTGCCTAACTTTATGAATATCCCGGGAGAAAACTTATCCGGTGTATTGTCTTCGAATGAATATCTGACGCGGGTAAATCTGATGGCAGCAAATAAAGAAGAATCCGATACTCCGGTTTTCTTTGGTAAAAAGGTAGCGGTTATTGGTGGAGGTAATACCGCTATGGACTCGGTAAGAACGGCTCGTCGATTGGGAGCAGAGAAAGCAATGATCGTTTATCGCCGCTCGGAAGAGGAAATGCCCGCACGTGTAGAAGAGGTAAAACACGCTAAAGAAGAAGGAGTTATATTTCTGAATCTCCACAATCCCATTAAATATATAGGAGATGAAAAAGGTCGGGTAAGGCAAATGGTTTTACAAAAAATGGAATTGGGTGAACCCGACGCTTCCGGCAGAAGAAAACCTATTGAGATTCCTGGTGCGATAGAAACCCTGGATGTTGATATGGTGGTAGTTGCAATCGGAGTCTCCCCTAACCCATTAATACCTAGTGCTTTTGAAGGATTAAATGTAAGTAAATGGGGAACAATTATTGTAAACCAGAATACCTTGCAAACCGATTTACCGGATGTTTTTGCAGGAGGTGATATTGTAAGAGGTGGTGCTACGGTAATTTTAGCTATGGGTGATGGAAGAAAAGCTGCAGCTGCTATGCACGAACAGTTATCTGTGAACAGTCACCAGTAAACAATAACACATTTGGGACGCAAGCGATCTGAAATTTTCGCACATGCAAATATTTCAAAGAATCCTAAACAAAATAAAGAACTATTCGTGAAGAGTATTTATACCTGTTCGTGGAGAGTATCTACCCCCCGTTGCGAAGAGTATCTCGACGGGTTAGCGAAGAGTATTAACACACCGTTGCGGTAAGTATCTCGGGGAGGTCGCG
>JAJBTS010000213.1 GCA_020860885.1 Bacteroidales bacterium | reverse complement strand
GTTGTAAGAGCACTCTTACAACTGTCTAATTTTTATATACTTCTTATTTAACTTCTATCAGAGACATTCTTCGGAGAGAAGTGATTAAATACTTTTATTGGCTATAGTTAACTGATTCCAGGCTGTTCTCGGATGTATATCTCAGTGGCTCTCGGGTGTACAACTGAGAAAGACGATGGTCCTATTTGCGGAAGGGCTCGGATGTACATCCGAGAGCAACTGAGATGTATACCTGAGAGGATAAAAATTAAGATTCGGAACAAAGATAATATCAAGCTTATCTATTGAATCTTTCCATAGGTTCATTTTTGACTTTTGACTAGCTATATTGAACTAGCTTAATTTGTGACGGAAAGAATAAATAACGAAAATAGAAACAGCACAGACAGAGCTATATAAAAAAAGCCGGCTTTAAAGCCGGCCTTTAATTTGATATGGAACAATAAAGTTATTCTTCTTTTTTACCTTCTTCCATTTTAGCCTTTAAGTCAGCCAATTCTGAAATATCACCTAAAGTAGTTCTCTCCATAGATTGTTGTTGTTGAGGAGCTTCCTCTTTCTTAGACTTTTTCGCTACTTTCTTTTCTGCATTTGCCTCTTTTTTAGCTTCTGCACGTTGTTCATCTTCGAAAATACGACTATGAGAAAGAATAATTCTTTTAGAATCTTTATTGAATTCTATTACTTTGAAGTTCAGTTTTTCATCCAATTGAGCCTGAGATCCATCCTCTTTAACTAAATGTTTAGGAGTTGCAAAACCTTCCACACCGTAAGGTAATGAAATTACTGCACCTTTATCCAACAATTCCACAATAGTTCCTTCATGAATAGAACCTACCGTGAAGATTGTTTCGAATACATCCCATGGATTTTCTTCTAATTGTTTATGTCCTAAGCTAAGACGACGATTTTCTTTATCGATCTCCAATACCTGAACCTCAATATCAGCACCAATAGATGTAAACTCACTAGGATGTTTGATCTTTTTAGTCCATGAAAGGTCCGAAATGTGAATCAATCCTTCAACGCCTTCTTCTATTTCTACAAATACACCGAAGTTTGTAAAGTTACGTACTTTAGCAGTGTGTTTAGAACCTATGGCATATTTTTCTTCGATGTTTTCCCAAGGATCTGATTTCAGTTGTTTTATACCCAGAGACATTTTTCTTTCGTCACGATCTAGAGTAAGAACAACAGCTTCTACTTCGTCTCCTACCTTCATAAAATCCTGAGCGCTTCTTAAGTGTTGAGTCCAACTCATTTCAGAAACGTGTATAAGGCCTTCTACTCCTGGTGCTATTTCAATAAATGCACCGTAATCAGCCATAACAACTACTTTACCTTTCACTACATCTCCGACTTTAAGATCTTCACTTAAAGCATTCCATGGATGAGGAGTAAGTTGTTTCAGACCAAGAGCAATTCTTTTCTTATCATTATCGAAGTCAAGAATAACCACGCTGATTTTTTCATCCAGTTTAACCACTTCTTCAGGATGAGAAACACGGCCCCAACTTAAGTCAGTAATGTGGATTAGACCATCTACACCACCCAAGTCAATAAATACACCGTAAGAAGTGATGTTTTTAACAACACCTTCCAGTATCTGACCTTTTTCAAGTCCGGAAATAATTTCTTTCTTTTGTTGTTCCAGTTCAGCTTCAATAAGAGCTTTATGAGAAACGACCACATTTTTAAATTCCTGATTGATTTTAACAACCTTGAATTCCATTGTCTTATCTACAAAAACATCGTAATCGCGGATAGGTTTAACATCGATTTGAGAACCTGGTAAGAAGGCTTCAATACCAAATACGTCAACGATCATACCACCTTTCGTACGACATTTAACATAACCTTTGATAACTTCATCATTTTCCAAAGCAGCATTTACGCGTTCCCAAGAACGTGATGCACGTGCTTTTTTATGAGAAAGGAGTAATTGTCCTTTTTTATCTTCTTGGCTTTCAATGTATACTTCGACTTCATCTCCGACTTTCAGATCAGGATTATAACGAAATTCTGTCATTGAAACCACACCATCGGACTTATAGCCGATATTAACCACAACTTCTCTTTTATTCATAGAAGTAACGGTTCCCATCACTACTTCACGATCATTAATTTTATTCAATGTTTGATCGTAAGTCTCGATTAGTTTTTCTTTGCTTACGTTAGTATAAGATTCACCACTTTCATAAGCATCCCAATCAAAATCAGCAGGAGTAGTTTTTGCTTCTTTTTTAGCTTCTACTTTTTCAGTCTTTTTTTCCGCAGCTGGTTCTACGTCTGTAGTTTCTTCTACTACAGGAGTTTCAACAGGCATCGCAGTTTCTTTTGTTTCTTCTGCGTTTACTGTTTCTTCATTTTTAAGTTCTTCACTCATGTTAATTAATAATAAATTTTTTAATTAATAAATTAGACTTTATATTGTCAATAAAACGGCTGCAAAGATACGCTTTAAATTATTAATAACAATGAATTTAGCTGTTTTTTAAGGAATTAAAGGAAGAAAAAATAGGGTTATTGAAATCCTTTACTTAATGCAGGAGAGATTTCAGATATGTAGGTTTCACGAACGGGTAAACGAAAGGGCCTGTTATCTTTGTCTACAATTACATACAGCATAGTTACAGGAAATAGCTTAAGGGATTTTGATCCAAAAGAAATATTTATTTTATATTTTCTTCTCATTTCTACAGTATGTGCTCTGGACCCTATCTTTAAGTAACTAATAAGTCTGGTTATTTCACTTTTCCGTTGATTCGACCGCTTCAGATAATAAAGAGGAAAAAGGAAAAATCCCAACATTAGAATTAAAAAAATTAAATTAAAACT
>JAJBTS010000291.1 GCA_020860885.1 Bacteroidales bacterium | reverse complement strand
AAATTTCATCCTCTAATTATACTCTTTATATATATTATTTAATATTATTTATTGGTTATGAGAAAATTATTATTCCTATTATTTGTGTTATCAATTCCTTTTATTTATACGCAGGCACAACCTTTGTATACTCCTGTATTAAGTCCTGCCCAGGAACATCCTTGGGCCGATGACGATGGAAATGTATGGTATCATATTAAGTTCAAAAACGGCAATGGATATATTCAGGATATGGGTGCTAACGCCAATTTGAAAACTCAGGCAAAAACAAATGCAGATGCTCAATTGTGGAAATTGTCAGGAAACTTAGACAATTTTACTCTTGAAAGCAAAACAGGCCGTAAAATGAATTATTCAGGAAGCTATTTCCAGGCAGGTTCCAACGCTACGGCTATGAAATTGGTTCAATCATTAAACACGACTTATGCCCCGGCATGGGAATTGCAACGGGCTTCTTCCAGCTCCAGCATGAACCAGTGGGGAGGAGCCGGAGTAGGTAAAGACCTGGGTGAATGGACTGCCGGAGACAATAACAATCCGCTCATTTTTATTCCTGCAAAAGGAGATGAAACTAAATTTCCCGAAATAAGTTCTGTTGATGATTCGGATGAAAAATGGTATTTCATCTGGTTCCTCAAAGAAAATACTTTGGCCCGGGATATGGGTGAAAATGAACCTTTGGTGACTAAAAGTCTTACCCTCTCCCCTAACCTGTTGTGGAAAATAACAGGTACGGAAGGAAATTATACGATCGTAAATAAAAGCGGACGCAAACTGGCTCTGACCGGAAACCATTACATTACTTCTGCTACAGAAGCAGCAACCTTTGTAATAGAGCCTTCTACCAATACAACGTACGATTTCCCGATGGTACTCAAAAACAAAGCTACCGGTAAATATTTTTCACAGTTAGGAACTTCCGGAATGAACCTCAATATCGGTGAAAACGCCACTCTGAGCAATGCCAATAACGCTATTGCTTTCATAAAAATGGACGATATAGACCTGAAAGAACTCGATGCTGAAATAACCGGCGAAGCCCCGGCTCCCGAATCCAAACTCAGTTTGTGGTACCGCGAACCGGCTGCAGCGTGGATGACCCATGCTTTACCCATCGGTAACGGACAATTCGGAGCTATGATATTCGGCGGTATACGCAACGAAGAAATTCAATTCAACGATAAAACATTATGGACAGGCAGCACTTCTTCTTACGGCGCTTACCAGAATTTCGGTAACTTGTTCATCAAAAGCGAAGATATAACCTCCGTTTCCGATTACAGACGCGAACTGGACATTGAAAATGCTTTGGCAAAAGTGACATTTAAAATAGACAACGTAACTTATACCCGCGAATATTTCTCCAGTTATCCGGATGATGTGGTAGTTATACGCTATACCGCTTCGGAAAACGGGAAAATCAATGCTGACTTAAGTCTGAAAAGCGGACACAACAGTGCAGTGACTTATACCGGCAATGAGGCTACTTTCTCCGGAAAATTAACCCTGGTTTCTTACAACGCCAAGATGCTTGTGAAAAACGACGGTGGAGAATTAACGACTTCCCCGGAAAGCATTCAGGTAAAAGGAGCCAACTCCATGACAGTGATCCTTCGAGGCTGTACGAATTACGATGAAAATAGCGCTACTTATATCTCCGATGCGGTTTCATTATCGGGAAAAGTCAGCCAGATCGTTGCCGATGCGGCTGCTAAACCTTACGAAACATTGAAAAGCGCTCATATTGCCGATTATAAAACACTCTTCGACCGTGTAAGCTTTGACCTGGAAGGAACAGCAAACACAATGCCTACAGACGAGCTGATCACTAAATACAATCAAAATCAGAATGCAAACTTATTTCTGGAAGTGTTGTATTACCATTACGGCCGTTATCTGATGACAGGAAGCGCCCGTGCAGGTGTTTACTCCCCTTCCAACCTGCAAGGAATATGGAACCATAGGAACGATCCTCCCTGGAGTTCCGATATACATAGTAATATCAATGTACAAATGAACTATTGGCCGGCAGAAAGTACGAATTTGTCCGAACTGCATACTACTTTCCTGAAATATATTTACAATGAAGCGATCGTTCACGATCAATGGAAAAAGAATGCAAAAGATGCAGGACAAACCAAAGGCTGGACCATGTATACCGAAAACAATATCTTCGGATGGCACGGTAGCTTTATGCACAATTACGTTATTGCCAATGCCTGGTATTGTATGCATATGTGGCAACACTACCGCTATACCCTGGATGAAAATTACCTGAAAGAAATCGCTTTCCCGGTAATGAAAACCTGTTGTGATTTCTGGCTGGAACGTTTAATTAAAGACAGACGGGTAAACGACGGTACGTGGGTGTGCCCGGACGAATATTCACCGGAACACGGTCCTGCCAAAGAAGATGCTACAGCACATTCTCAGCAATTGGTCTGGGATTTATTCAACAGTACATTACAGGCCATCGAGGTTTTAGGTGAAGACCAGGTAGATGCTGCTTTCCTGGCTGATCTGAAAGAAAAATTTGAAAATCTCGACAAAGGTTTAGCGGTTCAAAGCAACGGACAATTGAAAGAATGGAAATATTCGAACAACTCCGTAGGTGAAGCCACTCACAGGCATATGTCTCATTTGATTGGTTTGTATCCGGGTAATCAAATTTCCCCGTTCATAGATGATACATTTTTCAATGCAGCGGTGAAATCGCTGTCTGACCGTGGCAATGCCGGTACCGGCTGGGCTATGGGTTGGAAAATCAATCTCTGGTCGCGCGCTTTAAATGGCGACCGTGCCCGAACCATCCTGAAAAACGCATTGAAACTGTCTACTGCAACCAATACTGATCAATCCAGAGGAGGTATTTACCAGAATCTGTTCGATTCGCATGCTCCTTTTCAGATCGACGGTAACTTCGGCGCTACTTCCGGTATGACTGAAATGTTGCTCCAAAGTCATATGGATATCCTACAGATATTACCGGCATTGCCTTCCGATTGGAAACAGGGTAAAATCACCGGCTTACGGGCGATAGGAGGATTCGGAGTAGATCTGGAATGGGATACGAACCTGAATAAAGTGACTGCGGTAATTACTTCGGATGCCGGAAAAGATTGTGTTATCGCTTTCAAGGATGTGACGAATGCTAAATTTACCGACGAAGAAGGAAATACCCTAAGCGTAACACCGGCAGGAAGCGACAGAGTTTCTTTCACCACTGAAAAAGGAAAGAAATATACTATGACTTACGACAATCCGGTGGGAAACCAACCGGTCGAACTTGCAAATAAAGCTACTTTATTGCAAGATAAAAAAAAACTAACAGTGGTTGGTGAAAACATTACGAATGTATCGGTATGTACGTTGGCCGGACAGGTGCTTGAGAACCAGGACAAGACATTCTCATTCGTTTTACCGACAGGAAGTTACATTGTAAGCATAAATTTTAAAGATAATACGAAAGAGACTAAAAAAGTTTTAGTCGTTGAATAGTTTATATAAGCAGATAATAAAGTTTGGAAAGCCTTCTCAGTGATGAGCGGGCTTTTTTCAGTTAACAGGAAACAGTCACCAGTAAACAGTAAGCAGTAAACAGTAAAACAGTGATAGTTATTTATATTACTATCCAATCCCGATAAGTATTAACACCCTTTTGGGAAGAGTATTGACACCCCGTTGCGAAGAGTATCCCGACGGGTTAGCGGAGAGTATTAACGCCCCGTCGCGGTAAGTATCTCGAAGGGGTCGCAATACTTACCGCGGGAGGGTAGCGAAGAGTATCTCGGAGGGGTAGCGATACTTACCGCGGAGAGGTAACTAAGAGCATTAACAAAATACAGCGAAAAGCGTTAAAATTGAGTAGTATTAAACAACAAACAGCAAACAATGATAGTCAAAAAATTGCTCACTGTTTACTGTTTACTGTTTTACTGCTTACTGGTGACTGTTTACTGGTGACTGTTTACTGTAAATCCAGGTCGTAAAGTGTTTCTCCGTTTCCGGTTAATACTTTGAGAGTCATTACTTCTCCTTTTTTCTGTAATATCATTATCGTTGAAGAATTCAGGCTGGGACCTCCGCCCACTACCACCGGGAAATTATTGTTATTTCCTTCACCTTTTGGAACATAGTAGTGGCGATGCGTATGTCCGCTGATATTTACATTGAAAGGAGCTTCCGATAGTAAGCCGCTCCACAAATCGTAGGAAGGTTCAAATCTTTTTCGGGGAGGACGGGAAGTATTTTCATTCTCTCTGTTTTGATTTTCACGAGCCTTATAATACAATGGAATATGATTTACCAAGACACGTTTCTTTGCTTCCTTGAATTCCCGGGAGGAAAGTTCTTCTTTCAGGAAACCGACCTGATCTTCCCGCAACTGGGTAAAATCGTTCAGTCCGTAATATACCCAGGTTGTGTCGGGCTTATCTTCCCCGCAATCCAGCATCACAAAGCGGGTATCGCCCCAGCTAAAAGAACCGTAAGTTTTATCGCCCACATAGTCGAACAATTCGCGAAGACCGATGGAATACGCATTCCGTATTTCATGGTTTCCTCTTAGATAAAATACCGGGCGGGAAGAAGCGCCTACAGCTTCACATTGCATTTTCAGGTGAAACAAAGCATCTTTTTCTGTTGCCGGATCATCGATACAATCGCCATTAAAGAATACGAAATCGTATTTCACATCTTTAACCAGATCCATCAATCCTCTTAACGTAGCTTCCTGCTTATGAATATCGTTAAACACCAGGGCTGTAAAATCTGTTGTATTCTCCGAAGGAAGGGTAAAGGAATAGAAAGGAGATTGTGCTGTTTCTCCAAATTCTTTGTAGTAAGCCTGATAGATCATGATTTCCTGAGAGCATACACGATAATAATAGGTTTGTCCGGGCGTGAGGCTGTCGATACGTATTTTATTGTGAAGATCATTACAGATGACTTGTCCGTCTACGATCGTACGGGCACGTTTCAGGTTCAGGGTATCCGTACCGTATTCCACCCAGCTGTAAGCCGGAACACGGGTTTGCCACATAACTGTGATGCCATTGCCAACAGGGTTTTGCAGATAAGGCTCCGCATAAAAGATATCCTCTTTTTTCGCTTTGAAGCGAATGTTCACCACCACAGGATTGTGATCGGAAGCTTCCGGTTCTTTGATTACCCGGTCGCCCAGTTTAGAAAAAGGAGCTACCTCCCCTGTTTTGTACGCAGCGATATAATCGATCATTCCTTTGGATTCTTTACCATCCGGTTTTTCCCGGTTCAGCAAAGTAAAATCTTTTTTAAAGGCTTCCAAGGCAGATGATTGCGGATAAGCATTGAAATCTCCGGCCAGAAAGAACGGTTTATCGAGGCGGGCAGCTTCCCGTTTAACGATATCTACGGACGCCAGCCGGTCTGCTTCATTCAGATCCCAATGAGTACAACCCATGTAAAAAGAATCGAACTCCACGACCAAAAGCGTACGGGGTTCTTTGCCGGGTAGAGCCACCTGATAACTACCGAGAGGTTTTTCCTTACTTAAAATGCCAACCCCATATTTCCCTCCATCGTAAGGCATGGCAGGAGCGAACACAGGATACATCAGCGTCTGGTTTGCCAGATACCGCAACATATCTACCCCACCGGTGCGTTTTGCTACGCTATCCAGTTCCTGTAAAGCCACCACATCGCATTCCGCTTTATAGATGATATTAGCTATACGATCGAGATCCAAAACCTTATCCATTCCTTCTCCATGATGAATGTTGTAACTCATAAAACGGTAAGAATTCTGTTCCGCATCTCCGAGGCGTTGAGAAAACAGCTGACAGGGAATCATCAGCAGGGATAAAAAGAACAAAGAGAATACATGTTTCTTCATTGATAATAATTTTAAGTGTTTATAAATATATCGTTAAATATACTTCGCCAATCCCCCTAACGAAGTTTCCTTATACAAAGAAGGCAAATCATGTCCCGTCTGGTTCATGGTCTGCACGACCTTATCAAAACTTACGAGATGTTTCCCATCCGACAGCGTTGCAAAAGAACAAGCATCCAAAGCCTGTACTGCAGCAAAAGCATTCCTTTCGATACACGGCACCTGAACCAGACCGCAAACCGGGTCGCAGGTCAGACCTAAGTGATGCTCCAGACCCATTTCCGCAGCATATTCCACCTGGGAAGTGGTGCCTCCAAACAACTGTGTGGCCGCAGCTGCAGCCATAGAGCACGCCACTCCTATCTCCCCCTGACACCCTACCTGAGCGCCGGATACCGAAGCATTCTTTTTAACCAGGTTACCTATCAGGGCTGCTGTGGCTAAAGATTTAATGATCTTGGTATCCCGGAATTCATGATTCTTCCGCAAATGATACAACACGGCAGGCAATACTCCCGAAGAACCGCAGGTAGGAGCCGTGACTATCTTTCCTCCCGCAGCGTTCTCTTCCGAAGTCGCCAATGCATAGGAATAGATTGCCGAACGGCTTTGCAGGGATCCCCGGTAACTTTTGGATTTGGTATAATAAGACGAAGCCTTCCTGTGGAGGCCCAATCCTCCGGGCAATACACCTTCTTCCTCCAAACCTTTTTCTATGGTATCGGTCATGGTTTTCCATACTTCCGCAAGAAAATCCAGAATATCATCCTCTTCGGATTCCTGTACGTATTCCCAGAAAGATTTACCGGACTTCTGGCACCATTGGAGAATCTCCGTCATGGTAGTCATCTCGTATATCTGGTTTTCTGTTACAGAAGTAGTTTCATTTGCCAGATCACCCCCTCCGATACTGTAGATCGTCCACACTCCTATTTGTTTTGCATCGATAAATGCTTCAAACAACATCCCATTGGGATGAAAAGGGAGAAAGACCTCCGGTTTCCATACAATTTCAATGGGCCGGGGAGCTATCGCATCGATAATCGCTTTATCGGTAAGGTGTCCTACACCGGTTGCCGCCAGGCTTCCGTAGAGTGTAACCTGAAAATTCGTAGCTTCCGGATATTTCGAAGAAAAAATCTCAGCCGCTTTCTTAGGCCCCATCGTATGACTACTCGAAGGGCCGTTTCCTATTTTATAAAGTCTTTTTATACTTTCCATTTCAGTTAACAGTTTACAGTGAACAGTCACCAGTCACCAGTGAACAGTGAACAGTAAACAGTAAACAGTGAGCAGTAATCAGTGAACAGTGAGTAGTTATCAGTTAATAGTTATCAATTATCAGAATTAACAATAAAATAAGGATCTGCAACTGTCTGCTATTCATTACAAACCGATTACTGGTGACTGGTGACTGGTGACTGATTACTGGTGACTGTAAAGTTTTTTTATTTTTTCAAGGTCGACATGGAGGATATCTTTCAGATAGTTCTCTACGCTACCGTGATCTGTTTTAATTTGATTCAATGCAATTTCAATGAAATTGCGGTCCACTATAAAAGCGGGTTTGTATTGAGGATACTGCGCCACCATAGGAGCATATTTTGCTTCTACATACTTATTGGACAATAGATAATCTTCAATAACGGTTTCTTCGTCCACTCCTAACGACAAAAGAAAGAGTGCGGCCGCCATTCCTGTACGGTCTTTCCCGGCCGAACAATGGAACAACAAAGGTGTATTCTCTGAATTTTGCAATAAGGCAAAGAACTTCCTGTATTGATCGATAATTTCCGGATCGGTCACCAACAGCGTATACACTTTCTCCATCAGCTTTTCCATGGGAATGGTTTCCGAAAGGACCTGCATTTGCGTCACATCCATATTTCCCGGCATAATGGAATAGTTGTATACCTCTTTAACGGATACCGGAATTAAATCCGGAGCTTTTTCCATCTCTATAGCACCCCTGAAGTCTACGATAGAAACCAAAGGAATACCGGCCAGATACTCCAGATCGTTCTCTGTCAGAGTTCCCAGATCATCGGCGCGGAAAACCGTATTCCATTTCACCATTCTGCCGTCAGCCGTTGGGTAACCTCCTAAATCCCTGAAATTATAACCTCCTTCTAAGGGTAGATGCCTTTTATTTTCCATTTTATTGTTCTCCATATTCTGATTTCCTTTCAAAGTTATTAATTATATTTGTAAGAAGTAACGCTCTATTATCAAAAATAAAGAAAAACAATGAAATTTCTGCATACTTCCGATTGGCATATAGGACAAACGTTTCACGGATACGACAGGAAAAAGGAACACCTCTTTTTTCTGGAATGGCTTAAAAAGACTCTCCGCGAACGAAGCATTGATGTATTGCTTATCGCCGGAGATGTTTTCGACTCTCCTAATCCTTCTGCCGTATCGCAGAAATTGTTTTACCGGTTCCTGAAAGATATCCATACGGAAAATCCAGAACTTCAGGTAGTAGTCATAGCCGGGAATCACGATTCGGCAGGACGTCTGGAAGCTCCGAATCCTTTGCTAGAAGAAATGAATATTACCATTAAAGGAAATGTCCACCGGGATATCTGCGGGGAAATAGATTATAAATATCTGCTGGTTCCTCTCTACGAAAAAGGAGAAATAGCCGCCTACTGCATCAGTCTTCCCTTTCTCCGTCAGGGAGATTATCCCGAATCGGACTCCTGTTCGCAAGGTATCCAAAGACTGATCGAAGAAATCACTGCTTCTGTTATGGTTCCCCGCCCCATTGTAGTCATGGCTCACCTCCACACTTCAGGAGCCGAACTGTCCGAAAACGATTTATCGGAGCGTACCATCATCGGAGGCATTGAATGTATTTCCCCGGAAGCTTTCCTTCAGAAGAATATCGTTTATACAGCCCTGGGGCATTTGCATAAGGCCCAGAAAATAAGCGAAAACGAATGCATCCGTTACGCAGGAAGCCCCATTCCTATGTCTTTTACCGAAAAGAATTACAAACAGGGAGTATGTTATTTTGAAATCCAGGATGAAAAGATAACTTCCCTGGAAGTAATTAAATTCGAAGCTCCCGTTAAATTACTCAGCATACCTAAAAAACCCGGGGAATTAACGGAGATCATGCACGAAATCCATCTACTGCCGGACGGGGAAATCACCGACTTCTCTCCTTTTCTGGAAATAAAGGTTTTACTGAAAGAACCGGAACCCTCTATAAAATACAAATTAGAAGAGGCATTGAAAAATAAATCCGTAAAACTGGCGTCGTTGAAGGCATTTTATCTTTCCGGTGAAGAAGGGAAAACGTTCAGTTACGAAGAATTACAAACCATAGAACCGATAGAAATTGCAGAAGATGTATTTATGCGCCAGTACGGAGAGGCTATGCCTCAAAAAATCAAGAGCCTGTTAATTCATCTTATAGAAGATATTAAAATATGAAGATATTAGCGATCCGGGGGAAAAATTTAGCCTCTTTAGAAGGAGACTTTGAGATAGATTTCACGCAAGAGCCATTAAAATCCGCAGGTTTGTTTGCAATTACAGGAAATACAGGTTCCGGAAAATCAACCCTTCTGGATGCCATCTGCCTGGCATTATTCAATGCTACTCCCAGGGCCCGGCAGGCTCCCAAAAGAGAGAAAGCAAACGACGATACTCTCATTGGTTCCGATACCCGCAATATACTCCGCAGAGGTACGGGCGAAGGTTTTGCCGAAGTGGATTTCCTGGCCTTGAATGGGGATAAATACCGTTCCACCTGGCGGGTTCAAAGAGCCCATAAAAACCCTTCCGGGAAATTTCAGACAGAAACTCAACGGTTATACAACCTCTCTATAGAAAAAGAAGAGCCTCTCTCCAGGAGAGATTTTCCTTATCGTATCCAGGAGTTGATCGGCTTGACCTTCGAGCAATTTACCCGTGCGGTTCTGTTGGCGCAGGGAGATTTTTCCACTTTTCTGAAAGCGGGCGAAGACGAGAAGGCCGAATTGCTGGAAAAACTAACAGGAACAGATATATATTCACGAATCTCTCTGGAAATACACAATAAGACCAAAGAAGCCAAAGAGGAATACGAGTTGATTAAAAGTCAGATTGCCCATATAACCTTGCTGACAGAAAAAGAAATCGAAGACTTAAATCTTCAGAGAGAAACTATTCATAAAGATTTACTGGATACTAAAAAGCAGATCGAAGATCTGGACAAAAGCCTGAACTGGCTGGACACCAGGAATAAATATAGAGAAGCGATCCGGATAGTTACGCTGGACTCCGAAGCGATCCGGCAAACCCTTCTCCAATCTCAACCACGGAACGAGTACCTGAAATTAATTGACCTGTCTCTTGAAATCCGGAAAGATTTTCTGGATCTGAAAGGGAAGACTCAACAAAGAGCAGACCATCAAAAGAGGTTGTATGAACTGGAGAATTCTCTGAAAAAGAATAATGAAAATATCCATATCCTGACTCAACAACTTGAAACTCATCGAAAAGAACAGGAGAAAATAGAAAGCCGGCTAAAAGAGATTACTCCTGTTCTTGAACAGATTACGGCCCTGGACATCCGGATAGATGCGGAAGAGAAAGCTTTATTATCGGCAAAAAACGAGTTACAAAGGGAAGAAGAGAAAAGAAAAAACTCGGAACGTAAAATAAAGGTTTTTGAAGAACAAATACGGGATGAAACAGCCAACCTGCAAACCATTGATGAATGGTTTGCGAAAAATGAGACCTATAAAGAAATTATTCCGAAGGCGGATCTGATTGTCGGCTACCTGAACCAATGCACGAATTATTCCAAAGAAAAAGAAAACGCTGAAAAAATCCGGAATCAACTGAATAATCAAATTGAACTCTTAAAAGTCTCTCTGGAACAGAAGAAGGAAGACGAAGAAAAACTGAATAAAATACTACCGGCAGAAATCCTTCATTGGAGAAAAAAACTGGTAAAAGGCGGGGCTTGTCCGGTTTGCGGAAGTACTGAACATCCTTATACTACAGTTAAAGTGTCATCCGATATCTCCGAGATAGACGAAGAATCTCTGGAGAAACAGAAACAGCAAATTATTTCCGACATCGAGATACTAAAAAAACAAATAGCTCAACAAGAAGCAGAAAGAATTGAAAAAGATACTCTTGTCACTCATTACGATCAGCAATACAATCTTTCCGTATCATCCGCCGACGAGTTTCTCTCTTTTCTTCCCCATTGGAAAGAACACTTGAAGGATCAAAAATTACACACGGAACTGACATTGCTTGCTTCCCACTGGAACCATCAGCTTCAACTTTTGAATACAAAAAGGAAACTTGTCGACTCCTTATTCATCAATCTTGAAAATGAAAAGATAATCCTGGATTCTTCTTACAAAGAATATGAATACAAACAAAGTATCTGCCGATCCCATCTAAATCAGATCGAACAACTGAAAGAAGAAATAAAAAAACTCTCAGGAGATAAAAACCTGAAACAGATCAGTAAACTTTTGAATGAAGAGAAAGAACGGCTGCTCCTTCTTTATGAGAAAATAAAGCAGGAAACAGATACACATTTAATCAACAAATCGAAAATAGAAGGAGGGATAATCCATCTACAGAATGATATGGAGGTTTTAACGAAAGAGGAAAAACAACTAAACGAACGGATCGATCACTGGATCCGGACCTCTTCACGATCTATCTCCAGAGAAATGCTGGAAGACCTGACCTCCCAATCTTTCGAGTGGATCCATTCGGAAAAAGAATTCCTGAACAGTCTGAAGGAAAAACAAATCCGTATTCTGGCAACGTTAAGAGAAAGAGAGCAACAACTGACGGATCACTTATCATCTCCTCACAGACCGGAAGACGGAATCACTACTGAAGAATTGTCCGACAGCAGAGAGAATGCTAAAACGAAAGAATCCTCTCTTCTGGAATCACTAACGGAGATTCAAGTGATCTTTTCCAGACATAAACAAGACCAGGCCACTTTAGATAAATACCAAAAAATATTGACAGAAAAAGAAGAAAGTCTGGAGAATTGGCAAAAGCTGAATTACCTACTGGGTTCTCACGACGGATCTAAATTCAAACGCATAGCACAAGGTTATACCCTGGATATTCTTTTGGGTTATGCGAATAAGCATTTGGAACAGTTAAGCAAACGATACTTTTTAAAGAAGATACCCAATACTTTATCCCTTCAGGTTGTAGATAATGATATGCTGGAAGAAGTCCGGACGGTCCATTCTTTATCCGGCGGGGAATCTTTCCTGCTTTCCCTGGCGTTGGCATTAGGATTATCCTCCCTCTCATCTCAAAGAATGAATATCGAATCGTTGTTTATAGACGAAGGATTCGGTTCCTTAGACATAGATACACTTTCCATTACTATCGATGCTTTGGAAAACTTACAAACCCAGGGAAAAAAGATCGGAGTCATATCCCATGTACCTGAAATGACAGAAAGAATACCTGTTCAGATAAAACTGATCAAGCAGAACAACGGAAAAAGTAAACTTCTGATCAAAAGCTAAAAATTTTAAGGAATGGCAGTAAATGGGCAGACATTGTTTAAATTATATTCCCCAGTGAGGGTTTAGTTGTCCAAATCCGATAGCCATTCCTACCTGCAGATTAATTCCTGCAGATTTTGCCGGCAAAAAATCAGAATTAACGCTTGGGAACAGATAATCGCTGGCAATAAAAAAGTTAAATGCATTGCCCGGATTAAAATGAACCGCAAACCCAAATGCCCTGAATTTGCTATACATAAAAGAATAGCTTAATCCTAATTCGATTTCTTCAATCGGTCGGTAAGCCGAACCTAAAGTGAATTCGGTTAAGGTCTTATGTGGATTGAAATAAGTCGATGAAAGCACTCCTACATTTAATTGGCCCGGTATGATCCCGTATTCCAATCCCCAATTCATCTTAGCACGTAAACCGGTGCTGGTCTTTAAATTATCCGACTGACTCTCTTTTAAGTTGATAGCCTTTCTGAAATCATCTCCAATATCATCGATGATATTTTCCAGTGAGTTCCCCGAATTATTTTCAAAGCTGATGGTATGATTACCGGTAACAGACATCTTTTCCGGATCCGTCTCCAGAAACATTGTTTTATTCTTGTTCCAACGTATAAAACCTATATCTGTAAAAGAACCGGATATTTTCAGGTTATTCAGGAAACGATATTCCTGAAAAAATTCATACATCTGTCCGGGTTCGTAGGTAAATCCAAGATCCAATCCTAAACCAAAACCACTGAACCCGATTCCGGAACCGATATCTATTCCATCGAAATAGCCCTCTTCGTTATATTCCGGATGCACTTTATGATAAACCGCCTGTAAAAGGGCCTGAGATTCTAATGTCCATTCATCCCTACCGATATTTAATTGCATCTTATCTAATTTGAAGCGTGCATTTGCCAATCCAAAAAGGATCTTTGCTTTCGCTCCTATTACCAAAGAATTTTCCATAAAAGGATAAGAAGCTCCAAAGCCTAATTGCATGTAACTATTTAAGTCGGCAGATATGTCACTAAAATCATAGGTATCCCCTTCATCGTTTCTCAGTGTTATTCCTTTTTTCAAAAAGCTAAAAACTTCTTCCGGTATATTTCCACTGGCATTCGCTCTTACACTGGCATCGAAAGAAATATACAGATCTTCCCTATACATCCCAAAATCCAGGATGGAAACATTTACGTCGGAACTAAGATAATTATTTCGGGAAATATTTTTCATAAAATCATCATACGATACATTCGAATGTAAGAAAGTACCTGTTTTTCCATTCTCTCCTACCCCTTTAAACAAAAAATGATCCAGATTTAATGTATTGGTTTTATAATCTATAAACACATTGCTAAGTCCGGGAATACCAATATAACCTCTCTCCGGACGCAAAGCCGGATTCAAGGATGTTTTCGAGTAAGAGCTCCTCATAAAATATTCCGCATTTGCTATTTGGGCAAAAGAAGAAGAACAACAAAAGATAAAAATCACCATATAAGAAAATATCTTAATCCTGTTCCAAAGTTTTCTATTAATTGTATTTTTCATTGTGGTAAGAAATAAGGATTAAAAGTCTATATGAATACCGCCGTTGGAAATAAGCCTCACCCCGGTAATATCTATGTAGTCGTGTTGTGTGATCGTACCTGTTCCAACGATGTGAAATATAAATTTCAAATGCCTGGCATCTTTCATCTTACCGATATCATCATTTTCGATAGATACGGATATTTTCTCATTTTCCTGTAAAACATCATTCAGGTAAATCAATTCGTTGTTATTTTCATCGAGTATCGCTGCTGAAATGGAAACATCCATATTATCATCGCCGATTGCAATATCTACATTCTCTGCTTCAATGATCAGATTATCTTCTACATATTTGAACGAATCATTGTATATATCCTCACTAAACAGGTCTTCCGAAACATCGTTTATAGTCAGATCAATCTTACTGAATTCAAAAGGCAGTCTGAACAAATAATTTGCCTCTATATCCATCGCTTCCGGATACAAAGTTACTTCGGAGTCGAAATGGCTTATGATCCGGTAATCAATCTCGTCCGGGATGAAAGATTGAAATAAGTTATTCAGCGGATACTTTTTCCACTGTGCACCCGGGGAGGGATTACCTTCGTTAAAAGGAGATAGATAATATTGAGTAATTCTTTCCGTAGGATAATTGCCCGAAGGCTTTTCATAATAAAGATTCCGGATAACAGCTTGCTTTTCCGGGGTTTTTAATTCCATATCCAAAGTGAAATCACTGGTCAGGTTCGTAGTAATCGTAGTCAGCAAGGAAGGATTAATAAATTCCAGAACCGTATTTTCAAAGGAGTTTGTCAGATCGCTGAATCCGTCAATAGAACCGGTTACAATCTCCCGCCCTTTCGCATAACACTCCAACCGGTTGGTCACCACATTCCGATTGTTGACAAACAATTTCATTTCAAAAGCAGGAGAATGGGCTTGTATATAGATATCGGAAGTTACACTTAAATCAACCCCGTAAAAAAGCGTCACATCTTCTCCGGTATAAGTATAAGATTTAATCTCGGCAACGTGAGGAATAGTATACGATCCGTCGTTATTCAATTGATGGACATCCACCTCCCGCACGACCCTTTTTATTCCATCTTTCAGTACAAAATTAGATGGAAAATCAAGATACAGAATAATTTTACCTTCTCCACCCGGATTTATTTTAAGATTGGATAAATAAAAAGTTAAATCCAAAGGATATGAATCGAAATAAATGGTTTCAACCCGAATATCCAGTTCTTCTTTTTCATTATGAAAAACAGGGGGTGCTATATCATACTCTACTTCCTCATTGGAGATCAACGGATATTGACCGGGGAAAATCGTTCCATTTCCCTGAATATTCTCTACTTTTACGGGTTTTGTATTTAAATCGGCAAATTCAGGAGTTTCAAATTCAGGAAATTCGAGAGGCATTTCTCCCCGATAATCGATAAAAATGGTTCCGTTTTCATCCACTTCTATTTTGTTTTCTCCTGTATATTGTTTTTTTAATTCATGCAGAATAGAAATTCTTTCAATATTGCCAATAGGAACATTAACTCCATCCGGACTAAAAACACCATTCTTATCCAGTTTATCATCGTCAAAATCATAATCATGATCTACGCATGAAAAGAGAATAGAAGCAATAAAGCAAAAAAACGGAATAAATAAAGCGGGCTTTCTCATCTCCTTAATTATTAGTTATTCATTTATAGTATGTTCAAATTTCCCAGTAGAGGATGCTAAACTTTAGCAAGTTTTAACCTTCCTTTATGCAAATTTATGAAAATAAATAACATTTCAAAGTTAAAAGGCTAATCTTTTTACAAGATTAGCCTTTCTTTATGATTCATCTATACTGTACATTTAATCAGCAAAGGAATTGATTTGGCTCTTTAACGCTTCTTTGTCCATAACGCCCGAACTACGCCACTTCACTTCTCCTTTCTTAAAAATCATGAAAGTCGGTACGGATTGTATTTGAAACTGGTTGGCAACAGCCTCATTTTTATCGATATCAATTTTCAGCACCCGTGCTTTTCCATCCAATTCTTTCCCTAATGCTTCAATGGTAGGATGCATCGTTTTACAAGGTCCACACCATGTAGCAAAAAAATCTACCAAAACAGGTATATCTCCATTAATAATCTCTTTGAAACTTTCCATGACAAACCTCCTATTATTTATATATTGAATAAAAAACAAATTAGTCGAACATAAAGTTCTTTCAATAATGCGAATATATTAAATTTGCGTCCAAATAACTACTCAAAATAAAAAAAGATAGTATGAAAGATGTTTTCCGAAAGAAGCGAGTATTCTTTTTCCTTTCCACAATCGTCCTTTTACTGATCGAAATAATAATCGCTTTGTATGTAAATGATAGGATTATACGACCGTATGTCGGAGACATCCTTGTTACACTCTTAATTTATTGTTTCATCCGGACCCTGTTTGCCAAAGGATTTACCTGGCTACCCTTATGGGTATTTCTCTTTGCCTGTTTCGTTGAATTTCTTCAATACCTAAATTTCGTTGAGATTATCGGTGTATCGGAAAATGTCTATATGCGAACGATCATCGGCACATCTTTCTCGTGGCTGGATATAGTATGTTATGGTATCGGGTGCATTTTGTGTTTCATTTTTCAACTCTCGGAACCGCGAATCTTTAGCAGGAATAAATAATTCTTAATCTTTTGTATAAGATCGATAAAAGAATACAATAGCAGGGAATTAATGGTTTTTTTCAATAATTTACTTGGAACTGTGAACAAATATATATATATTTGCATTACAATATCGGTAGAGATATTAAACATAAATTGAAATTATGCCGCATCTTGTCGATTGGGAAACTCATCAAATTTTACAACAATTCCGAGACA
>JAJBTS010000404.1 GCA_020860885.1 Bacteroidales bacterium | reverse complement strand
TTTAACAATAAAGATTCTCTGTCTGTGCGTAAAATTCTTATCTTTATAATATTCTTCTTATCTTTTTCTTCTGTTAAGGCATTTAATATCGATAGTCTGCAAGTTAGTTTGTTGACTGTAATGCCCAGACCCAATGAGATATATACGGTATACGGCCATTCTGCCTTAAGAATACATTATCCTTCAGAAGGACTGGATGAAGTATACAATTGGGGAACCTTTGATTTTAACGACTCCCCTCTTTTTATTTATCGTTTCATAAAGGGAGAAACAGATTATTTCCTGAGCACTTCATCATACAGCCATTTCATAGCCCATTACGCTTATACGAACTCTACTGTTCAGGAACAGGTTTTAGATTTAGAATATGAAGAAAAAGAAACTTTGGTAAAGATCTTAGTAAACAATTTGCAACCGGGAAACCTCGTATACAGATACAATTTCTTATTCGACAACTGCACAACCAGAATACGTGATATCATTGAAAAATCGACAGGCGATTCCTTAGTGTATCCCCAACAAAAAAACAAAGTGACTTTCCGGGAATTGATTCATTCCTGTACAGAACCTTATCCCTGGATGACCTTTGGCATCGATTTATTGATCGGAAGCGGAGCCGACTCGACCGTTTCTTTACGGGAAGAAATGTTTCTTCCTGTCAAACTAATGGACGCTCTTGATGAAAGCTATATAATAAGGGAAGAAAACGGAGAAACTATTGAGAAACCTATTGTTTCATTTACGCACCAGATAATTAAGTCGAAACCTCGGGAAAACTCTTCATTATTTTTAGTAAGCTCACCTCTTTATACAGGATGGTTGGTATTTTTTATTTTTCTGGGTTTGGCAGCATGGGGTATATATAAGAGACGACGACTCAGAGGAGTTTTCAGTATACTCTTTTTTATAGCCGGGATAGCAGGAAGTATCATCGGATTTCTTATCTTGTTTTCTATCCATCCATGTGTTTCTCCCAATTGGAACATTGTATGGCTGCATCCTTTCCATTTTATTGCTTTCGCAGGTTACTTTTTTAAGAAATCTTATCGTTTCATATCTTTGTATCATGGTGTTAATTTATTACTTTTGTGCTTACTGTTGATAAGTTGGCACTGGTTGCCTCAAACGTTGAATGCTGCTAATATTCCTTATATTTTATGTTTAGCGACAGCATCGGCATGTTGGTTGTTCAACACAAAAAGAAAAAATAATGAGTAGATGGATAGCTCCTCTGATTGCAATATTTACCGTAACCGGATTACAGGCACAACAATTAAATAGTACTCCTAAGTTAGTTGTCAGCATTGTAGTGGACCAGTTAAGAGAAGATTATTTACAATATTTCGGCAACACTTTCGGAGAAAAGGGTTTTAAACGCTTGATGAATGAGGGATTGGTTTATCATTCCGTTGAATTCGGTTTTCCAAACGTGGATGAAGCTTCTTCTGTTGCGAGTATTTATACGGGTACTTACCCTTATTATCATGGGATCATCGGTAATTACAAGTTCGACACTGCAAACAACCGGGAAATATCTATAGTAGCCGACGATAATTATCTGGGTAATTATACGAATGATAAGTTATCTCCTTTAGCTTTACAGGCCGGAACCATAGGTGATGAATTAAAAATTGCATCGCAGGGTAAAAGTAAAATTTACTCTATAGCTCCGAATGCTTCTCAGGCGATCTTATCCGGAGGCAGACATGCAAACGGCGTTTTTTGGCTGGATAACTACAACGGCAAATGGGCCACTACCACTTACTATAAAGACATTCCTTCTTATGTGGACCGGTTCAACTCCACGGAAGCAATCGGTAACTTATCTGAGAAAACATGGACACAATCTCATTCACATTACATAGGATTCCCCTATACGAAAAGGACTGCCCCCTTCTCTTACTCTTTCGGGAAAGCAGATAAGGATCGTTTTTTGAAGATAAAACAAACTTCTCTCATTAACTCAGAAATAACCAGTCTGGCTGTCCGGTTCATTGAATCTGCCGGTTTAGGAACTCAGCCAGAACCGGATTTACTGGCTTTGAATTTTTACGCCGGGAATTATAAAGCATCAGAAGAGAGTGAGGAATATAGTTACGAGATACAAGATATTTATTACCGCTTGGATAAAGATCTCGAGAAGATCCTGGATGCCATCGAACGCAAGATAGGGTTGAAGCATACCTTGATCGTACTTTCTTCCAGCGGATATTACGATTCACTGAATAAATATCCAGAAAACTACAAAGTACAGGGAGAATTTTACCCGAACCGCTGTACGGCTTTGCTCAACATGTACTTAATGGCCAAATATGGCCAAGGCAATTGGGTAAATGCGTATTACAACAATCAGATCTATCTGAATAAAAAACTAGCCGAAGAAAAACAAATCCAATGGTCTGTATTTACTCAGGATGTCGCCGAATTTGTTTCTCAGTTCAGCGGAGTACAGGACGTTACTACAGCGGGAGAATGGATGATCAATGATACAGGCCGTTCTGCTTATTTCAGAAGAGGAATGTATTCCAAACTGAGCGGAGATATTTTTATTGAACTACAACCCGGCTGGATTGTTATTAATGAAAACAATAAAGACAGAAAGGAATACCAACGGTACAGTTCGATTCCTTCCCCTGTCTTCTTTTTCGGAAGTAATATTACGAAAAATGATGTATACCGGACTATACAAGTCACGGAAATTGCACCCACTGTCTCATACATTTTACGGATAAGGCCCCCTAACGGGAGCAAAGCCCTTCCTTTACAGGAAATAATGAGTAGTGAAAAATAAAATAGGATTACCTTGAATCCTACAACAAAAATTACAAACAAATAAACAATTAAATATTATGG
>JAJBTS010000015.1 GCA_020860885.1 Bacteroidales bacterium | reverse complement strand
ACCACTACACCATGGGACAAAATGGATTCCTATTTGAAATCAACTGCAAAGATAAGATTTTTATAAAATAATTAATACGATCTCTATAAAATTTATTATTTTTCGGCGTTTATCGGAGGAAATTATCAGGAACCAGATAAATGATAGAATCCGGTAGGAAATAAGATATAATATTTAAAAAAGAAAGATAACCAATTCAGGATAATTATTGTTATAATGTAAAAGAAAACAATTATGAAAAGAGTAGTTTTACTTCGGCATGGAGAAAGTACGTGGAATAAAGAGAATCGTTTTACAGGTTGGACGGATGTTGACTTAACGGAAAAAGGGGTAGAAGAAGCCAAAAAAGCAGGCAGAACCTTGCGTGAGAATGGATTTGTTTTTGAAAAAGCTTATACTTCTTATCTTAAAAGAGCTGTAAAAACACTGAATCAGGTACTGGATGTCATGAATTTGGACTGGATCCCCGTAGAAAAATCGTGGAAATTGAATGAAAAACATTACGGGATGCTACAGGGGCTAAATAAAGCTGAAACAGCCGAAAAATACGGAGAAGAACAGGTTCTCTTATGGAGAAGAAGTTACGATATAGCTCCTGATCCTTTGGCAATGGACGACCCCCGGAGTCCACGGCAAGATATACGATATAATGAGTTGAGTGACCAAGAAATTCCGTTGACTGAATCCCTGTTAGATACGGTTAACAGAGCAGTTCCTTACTGGAAGGAAGAAATTGTTCCTTATTTGAAAGATCATCAACAGATAATTGTTGCGGCGCATGGTAATAGTTTACGAGGTATCATAAAATATCTGAAAAATATTTCCAATGAAGATATTATAGGGCTGAATCTTCCAACCGCAGTACCGTATATTTTTGAATTTGATGATAATCTGAATCTTCTCAAAGATTATTTCCTGGGAGATCCGGATGAAATAAAGAAACTAATGGAGGCTGTGGCCAATCAGGGGAAAAAATAATAAGATTCTTCAGGGAATGGGTTGTTTTCCCTGAAAAAGTAATGTATTTTTGTCGGAGAAATAAGCAGAACTTTAACAAAAAAGAAGATGATTACTCCCGACGAAAATAACAATATATTTCAACTTGCTGCTGATTTTATTAATCAGACTTCTGAGCATTTGTTCCTAACAGGTAGAGCAGGAACAGGAAAAACTACATTCTTAAAATATATCAGAGAACATACTCATAAAAATACTGTGGTAGCCGCTCCAACAGGTGTTGCGGCTATTAATGCAGGAGGGGTAACTTTACATTCGTTGTTTCAATTGCCTTTTGAGCCCTATATTCCGGGATTATCCAAAATAACATCCAGGGATCATTTATTTAGATTCTCAAAACAGAAACTGGATTTGTTGAAGCATATGGAATTATTGATCATAGATGAGGCCAGTATGCTGAGAGCCGATACACTGGATGCCATTGATATCACTTTACGAAATATAAGGAAAAGTTCACTTCCTTTTGGTGGAATTCAGGTAGTGTATATCGGAGATGTTTTTCAGTTACCGCCTGTTGCAAAAGAAGAGGAATGGAGATTGCTGAAAGAATATTATCCGAGCACTTTCTTTTTTCATGCTCATGTAGTGCAGCAAACAAAACCCATTTATCTGGAGTTAAAAAAAGTTTATCGTCAGGGTGATCCCGAATTTGTAGAAATGTTGAATCGTGTCCGGAACAATGAAATAACCTATGAAGATATAAAAAAACTCAATGGATTGTATCAACCGGACTTTATTCCTAAAGAAGAAGATAATTATATCATCATTACTACTCATAAAAAGAAAGCGAATGATATAAATAATAGCAAATTATTGGAATTTTCAGGAGAAGAACGTACTTTTTCAGGAAATATCAGCGGGGATTTTCCTGATTATGCTTTGCCTACGGATCTGGATCTGAATCTCAAGACAGGAGCTCAGATAATGTTTATAAAAAATGATCCCGAAGGGCGCTATTACAACGGTAAGATAGGAATAGTCAGTCAGATAGTTGCCGATCAAATCCATGTTTACATGGCTGACGAAAACAAAACGATTATTCTGAGGAAAGAGACCTGGGAGAATGTGCGTTATGAATTAGATAAAGAAACGGGTAAGATAAAGGAAGACCTGTTAGGTTCTTTTTCTCAATTTCCTATTAAGCTGGCCTGGGCTATTACTATTCACAAAAGTCAGGGATTGACTTTCGATAAAGCTATTATTGATATTGGAGCTTCTTTTGCTGCCGGACAAGCCTACGTTGCTCTCAGTCGATGTACGTCTTTGAGAGGTATTGTTCTTTATTCGCGGATTTCTTCCAAGTGCATCATGACAGATAGCTATGCTGTTGAGTTTAGCAAAAATGAAAAGGAGGAACAGGATTTATTGAATATTTTTCGTTTAGGAAAGCGTAAGTTCTGGGCAGAACGTTTGTTGTTGTATTTTGACTGGAGACCTATGTATGTTATCCTTCGTCAATTGGATAAAATGCTTACAGATAAAGACGGTGAGGAATACGATAAGGCCAAATCTCTTTTAACAGATTTTAAGAGGGAAGTGAGAGAACTCGAGGAGGTTACGGTTAAATTTCGGTTTCAGCTTATCCAGCTTATTCAGAAAGGGGAGACAGAAGACGATATATCTTTATTGAAAGAACGTTGCCAAAAAGCTGTCAGTTATTATTTCCGACAGGTTATTTCAGATATTTTACTGCCTTTGCAATACTATATCCAGGGGTTTAAATCGGTAAAAAAAGCTAAAACTTTCCATAAACATCTCATTCAGGTAGAAGAAGATATTATTTTATTTTTAGAGAATATGAGGAAAGTGAGCCCAAAGAGGTTAAATAATTTGTCCCA
>JAJBTS010000127.1 GCA_020860885.1 Bacteroidales bacterium | reverse complement strand
GATAATTTGTTAGTGCCTGTATCGAAGAATTCTTTGGATACTAAAACCCGGAATGAATTTTTATATACATCCTTTGGATAAATACTAATAGGATTGTTGTATCGATTATCTTCATTTAAGATTATACCTAATGCAATTCCGCTATAATATGCGCTGAAATCGCGGAAATGTTCTAATACAACATATCCGGAAAGACCGGCAACCGAATCAGTCGTATTCTTAAGGGAAATGATTATATCAATGGAATCTCCATAACAAAGTATGGAGTTTTTAGTCTTACCGGGTATTTCAAAACTTATTTCAAATGGGTTAGGTTCTATTTTGGGAGCTACTTGTTTTTTTGTATGACAAGCAGAACTTAAGATAATTATGAGTAGAAAATATAATAATCTTACCATCTTCTTGGAATTATGAGGGGTTAGAGTTCTAATCTTCTTACATATATTCTTAGACTTCAAAATCATCCTACTCATTCTTTAATAAATATCCTAAAAGGCGGACTGATTAATTGCCCGCATATTGCAGGATGAATTTCTCCTATTCTTTTTTGTTTGCTACATCCATAAATAACAACCGACTGATTCTCTCCTAAATAAAAATAAGGCTTTTTTATTTCAATATTGTAGCTTAATGAATATATTTCATCGGGATTAAGTAAAACTGAATTATCAATATTTACATACGGATTTATTTCATAAGTTGATATATCTCCTGCTATATAAATATTATTAGAATAGATGTAATTGTCCTCTATAGTAGTTCTGCCTTCCGGATAAAAATAAATGCTGGAATCTGATTTATTTTTAAATAGGAGTGTCAGCTCGATTACTTCATTGAAAACTACAGTATCCTTACTGATTTGAATATTCAGGTCTAAATAATCCTTTATATCCGGATAATTATTACTCGGAGTATAATTCGTTTTGCATCCAAATAAAAATAACAATATTAAAAAATTAATAAGTTTCCAGTTTACCATCTTCCGGAGTTTTATAATCAGACTTGTTTGCATATAAGTGTTTTCTTTACAGTAATCATTCTATATACGGCGGAAACATTTTTACATCCCTCATCTTTGGATTTGGTGGATAAGTAATCTTAAAATCCAAACGGATTAAATCCTCTTGTGAAAGATCGTACCTTTTCAAGACCCTATAGTCTTCCCTTATTTTTTCCCAGGGATAATTGTCTACAGTATCTTCACTGAAAATGAAAATAGAGAAAGTATCTGCAGGAAGAAAATCAAAATATATTTGTAAGTCCGAAGGCAATGGGTAATATATTTTATCCCGAGATTCTATATATGCATACGTACTATATTTTGATATGGCTGTATCGGGATAAAAAGGTCCGTATTGCAGATCAACAGTTTTAATACAAACACCAAGCCTACTTTCATTTTTTATTTCAAGCTTTATATCATCATCTTTGCAGCCACTTATTAAGCAGAATAAAAGTAAGGTATAGAAAATAAGGGAATCTTTCATGATTATAAATAGGTTTGACTTTATTTTCTACAACATTCTGGTAAATATACTTTCATATATTTCATAGTTTCTGATGGAGGATAGGGTACAGACCAATTTAGTTGTTTCAGATCTTTATGACTTAGATCATAACGAGCTAATATTTTATATTCATTTTTAATAATTTCCCAATCGTATTTTGCTAATGTGTCCGGATTAAAAAAGAATATAGATAATGTATCTGTTGGAAATATTGTAAAAAGATCATTTTCATTGAAGCCTAACTCTCCGAACCCCACATTCCTTTCTTTTTCAAACTTTATGGGATTAGGATTCTTTATTGGTAAGACCGTGTCAGGATAAAATATTCCTATCTGCCAGAGCATACTATAAGAAATAGATGTCTCGGAAGTATTATAAAGTCTTAAAGACCGGGATAAATTATCATCTTCTGAAAAACAACTTGTATAAAGTAAAAAGTTAATTAAACTACAGTATACTAATATTTTCTTCATAATTTCATTATTCTAAATACGGCGGAAACATTTTTATATCTTTCATTAATTCAGTAGGAGGATAAGTAATGATAGGGACTCCATTCTTATCTGAAAGTTTATTAAAATCATCCAAACTTAAATCATATCGTTTTAATATTTTATAGTGTTGTTGAATTGTTTTCCATGAATATTTATCTAAAGTATCTTTGTCAAAAATAAATATGGATACAGTATCTTTAGGAAAGCTTAAAATCCAATTTTCTATAGTTGTATTTGAAATTCCACCATATACATAGGCGTTAGGCTTTATTGAATAACCACTATAGTTAAATGAAAGGGTAGTGTCCGGGTAAATCCCTCCCTGCATTCCGATCAATGGATAATGAATAAATATAGAAACATCAGATTTATTTTCAAAATATATTTGTGTATCTCTATCATAAATATCAGGACAGCCTGTAAAAAGAAATACAACAGTAATTAAATATATAACTCTCATATTTTTTATTGTTCTTTATCTAGATAAATATTTTCTTTCCCCGGATTAATAGCTCTTTTTGTTTTATAACCTTTCTTTGAATATTCAATTTCAATATCAGGACAATCCGGAATGCAACCGCTATAGGAATTACACAACGAATATCTTCCCAAACTGTCCGAAAATTGTTCTTCGTTTCCCGTCAATACAATGCAGTGGACACTATCTAATGGAAGTTTTGTGGTCGAATCGTAAATAACACCATTTGCACATCTATATCCATTACAATTTATAAAAAGCATCGTAATAATAAGGAAAACCCAGATCTTGTAATATCCGGAATAATTAAAAGTAAGAACTCTTATCTTCATAAATGTAAAAGTAATTGATTTAACTTATTTTGCTATAAATATATGC
>JAJBTS010000176.1 GCA_020860885.1 Bacteroidales bacterium | reverse complement strand
GAATGAATCACAGTCATCTTTACTACTCTCATATTTATTAAATTATTATTAATCTATAAAACAACCAATTAAAACAAATTATTTATTAATCTTTATTTTTTTATGAAAAATTATTTTTTTTGAGTGGAATACTATTCCTTTTTTTCTTTGGATGCCAAGACGTAGAGCTTTTGGAGCAAACCACAGATACCTTCCCTGAATTAAGGAGCATTGGCGATGGAAAATTCGATGCCCTTGGTCATGGTTACGACATAACCGGAAAATATCTCGATGCCAGTTCCACCCGGGCATTAGTAGTTGACGTTCAGAGTCTTAACAACAAAAACCTCATTACTCCGGCAAATTTATACCAAACAACATCTTCACAATATTCAGGAACCAACATTGTCAGTTTTAGTCAGGATATGTCCACAGGGGTGGGTCTGACTTTTTTATCCTTTGTAGGAAGCTTTAATGCAAACTTTAAAAGTAGTTATAAATTTGATTCTAAAAAATCTTACGCATTTTACAGTCATGAGTTTTTAAGAAAATCTTTCACTATAAGTGCTACTACCAACGACTTAAAATCTTATTTAACTGCTAACTTCAAAAACCACTTGATTTCTGCAACTCCGGAAGAAATTGTTAATTTGTATGGTACGCATATTATGAAAAATGTATATGTAGGAGCACGATTAGAAGCTTTCCTGGAGACAGAAAGCACATCTTCAGACAAAAAAGGCGCCGCTACAGCTAAAATGGGAAAAACTTTTAAAAGTCTTTTTAAAGTTGATTTGAGTTATGATGTAAATGAGAATCTGGCTAAACAAACCAGAAATTCAAAATTCTTTTATAAAACGGTTGGAGGTATAACTGAATTAGTAGAAGGAGAATATGTAGATGTAGATGGAACCACCATTAAATCTCCAAAATTAGACATGATTAAATGGAGCCAATCAATAAATGATAACAATTCCCGGTTTGTAAAAATTAATAAAAATTCTCTTATTCCTATCTATGATCTGATTGACAACGCGACTAAAAAAGCTGCCGTAAAAGCTTATGTAGAAAAATATATCAATGATAGTAAGCCGCAGTCATTAAATAATTATAGCTCGTCGGGAGGAGTCAGAAAAATTCCTCTAAAAGATTTCAATGAAAATCAAGGAGCCGGAGTCGCTATTGCTGACATTAATAAAAACGGGATACCCGATCTTATACTTATGGCACTTGATAATCCTAAGGATAAGGATAATTATTATCATTACCAAATACTATTCGACATTGATGAATATGGCAATTCAAACATGCATTCACCTGTATTCAAATTAGGAAAAGCTGCCGGCACCAAAAATCAGGGAGCTTCCATTGCTGTTGCGGACCTCAATAACAATGGAATACCTGATATCGTATTCGCATGTGCAGACAACCCTAAGAAAGAAAATCCGATATATCATAGAGTAGCTTTTGATATAGATATAACCGGAAAGCCTAAATATATATCAGACATTTTTAAGACTGCAGATATGGGTAACGAACACCAGGGACTCGGAATCGATATTTATGACTTTAACAACAATGGCAAACCGGATATCATGTTTATGGTATACGATAATCCTCTGCATACAAAAAATCTTCCTAATGTATTCAAATATAAGATCGGTTATGACCTGGATTCAAGCGGCCGCGTATCCGGAGGCTTTTCTCAGGTTTATGAAGTGGATGGTGTTGGCAATGAAGGTCAGGGATCTGGTGTAGCTATTGCAGATATAAATAAAAATGGCAAACCCGATATTTTATTGATGGCCATGGATAATCCTGATGGAGCCAATAAATTCCGGTACAAAATTTTATGGGATGTAAATTCCGCCGGATATACCTATGCACAGCCAACCTATGTTGAACCGGCATTTACAAATATGGATTTAGGGGATAAACATCAGGGAGCCGATTGCATCGTATACGATATAAACAAAGATGGTGAACTCGATGTTTTATTCCTAGCTATTGATAATCCGAAAGGACACAATGAATTCCGATATGTTACAGGATTCGGTCTAACCACTGATGGTTATGTCCGGAATTGGAGATAAAATTACTATTACATATTATAGATTAATAATAACCCTTGTAATATAAATCAAGCCTCACTTCTGTGTTAAGTGGGGCTTCTTTAATTTTAGGAAAGATTTATTGAAAACTTAAATATTAAGGATACTTTAATGAACATTTGAAACTATGTATGTCCAAAAACATGATCCAGAGATTGGGATTACTAAAAGAAGTAAATAAGATACATTCCCATAGCAAGCCAAGAATCCGGTGCGCTATATCCCATTATTTTAACCGGAGACCTTAACCTGTTTCTTTGGGTGGGATGCATACAAACTTACAAACGGAATATGTAAATTGAAAGATGCTTATAATCTTGCTGAACAGGCATCCTTCGGATCATTTCCCTGAATATGCATCTATAGTATTTCTTCTAATTATAACTTTCTGTAACTATTCAAGGATTTATTTATACTTATAAAACATATAATTCTTCTATATAAATCCTTTTCAACCGCATAGATATCCCAATCTTTATGGAAACTTTTCGGATAATAAATCATAAAGTTTTTAAACTAAGTATGTGTAGGAAGTTCTATTTTTTGTACGTACTTTTGATTTCATAAATGAACACACTACATTTATGAACACTCTGATTCTAAAAAGAGGAAAGAAACTGTTATTAGTTATATTCACTATGGAATTTATTTATGGAAAGGTTCATTCTATATTATCAGTACACAACTTTTTAATATAACATACAATGAAAAAACAATTTCTTATCTATGTTTTGAAGAGGAAGATTATTTGTCTACAAAACAAAAAAAGCGATTTCGATGGTTTATATG
>JAJBTS010000395.1 GCA_020860885.1 Bacteroidales bacterium | reverse complement strand
TCTATACCCTATGGTATACTTGTACGAATTTATAATTTTAAAGTTAACTGTTTAGATTCGGTTCTTATAGTTCTTTGAATATAGTGTTGTTATAAAAGAAAAATCCCTAACCACTATCGTACTTTATAAGTACGTGGGGATTGTGTGTGTGTGTCTTATTTAATAATTTAAATAAATGATGTATGAATGAAAAAGTAGTGTGTATTTTTTGTCAAAGAGTTGACAAAGGTGTAGGTGTAAAAAAGAGGAATTCTCCCCAGTCTCGCAAACTCGAACAATTCCTCTACGATGAAAAGATTGTTAAACAACTTTCAACTTAACAAAGTTATGAATTTTAATTTAAAAAGAAAATGTAATCAGGCAAATGTTACATTACCAAAGTTTTACAGACCAGGTATCGTCACACACTTAGCTATCATTTTTACCTTAATGGTTTTAGTGCCAAATACCGGGGCGTTCGCCTCAGTATTACCATCTTCGGACCATGTTTTAAAAGGTAAGGTGGTCGATACAAAAGGTCTTGCTATTCCGGGGGCAAATGTGGTAATTGACGGCACAATGAGAGGTGTTTCAACGCTCAACGATGGAACGTTTACGCTTCCTGTAACCGAAAGTACAGGATTTATACGGGTGACTTCTGTTGGTTTTTTGCCAAGGAGAATTGAATACAATGTAAATACTGATTTAATAATCCGATTAGAAGATGAAATTTCGGAATTGGATGAAGTACGGGTAATCGCTTACGGTGAACAGAATAAGCGTGAAAGCGTCGGTTCACAATCATCTATTAAAGCTGATGATATTAAAGACATTCCATCTCCTTCGCTTGCTAATTTACTACAAGGTAAGATTAGTGGTATGAATGTCGTTAATATGTCAGGCTCTCCCGGTGGTGGTGGAATAGCTATGATTATACGGGGTTATAATTCTCTATCCTCGGAACCAGGCAGACGGTTATCAGATCCTGCCATCATAGTGGACGGGGTAAGAATTAATACAGGAATGTCTGAGGAAACGGGATTAGACTTTCTGGCGGAAATTGATCCCAATGATATTGAAGATATTCAAATATTAAAAGATGCCTCGTCCGCTTCTATCTACGGCTCAGAAGCAGCTAACGGTGTAATATTAATTACAACAAAGAAAGAAAGACTTAATCAAAAGCCCCAAATTACGGCAAGCTATTCGCAAACTGTTTCCTTGAAACCCCGATTTAATGATTTGATGGGCGGAAACCGTGAAAGGTGGTTAAGAATTCAAGCACTTGAAAATTATCAAAGTCCGTATTATGATGCTGAACTTGGAACCTACGTATATGCTGAGAGTTTATGGGATGCTTATAAAAACAGTGCGCATTACACGTACTTTTGGAACATGGGAAACGAGGCTGATATTCCCATGCTTCAGGATAGTTTGAATTCGTTCTATAACAATTCTACCAACCTTTTTGACTACTATTTTAAAACAGCGAAAGTCTCAGATGTGAATTTACAGATTTCGGGTGGTGCTGAAAACGTGGCATATTTTATCGGACTTGGCTATTACAATGAAAAGGGTATTCTTCGAAACACTGGGTTTAATCGAATGAAGGTTTTAACGAATCTTCAAATTAAGCCTTATGAAAATGTAGAGTCAAATATCCGGTTTTACCTTGCCCGTACTTCTCGCGATAGATCAGGAAAAGGAAAGGATAGGTTTAACTACACGTATGATGATATTTTAGAAACGATTCCGAGTGAACTTTTAACGACGTCCACTCTTTTGCCTGGACCGGGCACTCCCGCTTTTGATGCGATGATTGAAAGCTATGAGAATACCATTGAAGAAAATGAGTCGTACAGATTCCGTGGAAGTTATGATTTATCGTATGAGTTTATCAAAGGACTTAAATTAAAGTCTTCGATTTCGGCTGATTATTCCCAAACCAATCAACGGCTCTTTATGCCTTCATCAATGGATTCTGACGGAGATACGTATTCATCGGCGCAAATTGGGCGTAATCTTATTTGGACAAATGAAAACTTGTTGACTTATAGAAAAGAGGTGTTTGAGCATACCTTTGATGCTTTGCTTGGGCTTTCGCTTCAAGCCGAAATTAAGAATAATCTATCGGGATTTGGACGAAGGGCAGCATCCGATTTAATTGAATATGTGTCATGGAATGGAAATGTGTATGATTCGGATTTATCGAAAAATCTAAAAGATTTTATGTCAGATTATACCAAAAGTACCATGACAAGTTACTTTGGTCGATTAAATTACAATTACAAGAAAAAGTATTTAGCTTCCTTTACGCTTCGTTGGGATGGAAGTTCAAAGTTTGGAGAAAATAATAAATGGGCTATGTTTCCCGCTATTGGTGTCGAGTATGCTTTCTCGGAAGAAAGTTTTATGGATTGGTCTAAGGATTTCTTTAATTACGGTAAACTTCGTTTTTCATGGGGTAAATCAGGTAAACAGTTTGAGAGTCCATACCTTGCTTTCGGTGTACTGGAACAACACAGTAACACGTTCTTGGGTAATCCCATCGTACAACCCGAATGGTTTTACGGACTTATCAACAGGAATTTAACATGGGAAGAAACCTTACAGTACGATGTAGGATTGGATTTGGACTTTTTTGATTACAGGCTTGGAATTGTGATTGATTACTATAATCGTTACACCGATAAATTACTGTATCGCGTTCCTCTTCCCTCAAATTTCAGCGGGTATGAATATCAATGGCAAAATGCGTATGGTATCCGAAATTCCGGTGTTGAGTTTAAAGTGGATTGGGATATTTTCAGAAGGGAGGATTTTACCTGGAGTTTCACTTTTAATTTGGCTAAGAATTGGAACATGCTGAAAAAGTCTAATAATAGTATGGATTTACAAAACAC
>JAJBTS010000037.1 GCA_020860885.1 Bacteroidales bacterium | reverse complement strand
AATGAAAATAAACTTTATATCTTTGGGGGATTTTTGAATTACTAAGGTTTTAAACATTGTTGATAATGGGAGAGCGCAAAATGACGGCACCTCTGTCTGTCTTATATAATCTACTCTTAGCATATATACTCTTTTTTTTTAGTCGTATTCTGTTTTATTGGATAAATTATTCCTATTTCACCGATATATCCTTTTCTGATTTATGCCTGATATTCAAAGTAGTATTTTTGTTTGATAATTCTGCTATTCTCTATTTGAATATAATTTATATCTTCTTAATGTTGTTCCCTTTTCATAAGAAAGAAACAAAAGGTTATCAACAGTTTGTAAAAGGTCTGTTTGTTACGACGAATAGCATCGGACTTATAATGAACCTGATGGATACCGTTTATTTTCAATATACGAACAGGCGGACAACAGCTTCGGTATTTAATGAATTCAGCAATGAAGGCAATATTGCTTCCATCATAGGAACCGAGTCGGTAAACCATTGGTATCTTATTTTAATAGGTATAGGTTTTATCTTTCTTTTGTATAAGTTTTACAAAAAGCCAAGTGCGGCGCCTCCTTTTAATCTGGGTTTGTATTATATAGTAAGTACTTTGGTATTATTATTAGCTATTCCTCTATGTATATGGGGCATGCGGGGAGGTATCGGTGCGGCGGTCCGCCCAATAACTATCAGTAACGCTAATCAGTATGTAAGGAAACCCATCGAGACTGCTTTAGTATTAAATACCCCGTTTTCGGTATTGCGTACCATTGGGAAGAAACCGTTTATTGTTCCGGCATACCTGAAAGATGAAGCTGTTATGGAGAAGATATATACTCCTCTTCATTTACCTTCGGATACGACAAAATTCAAACCTCTGAATGTTGTTGTCCTTATCATGGAGAGTTTTGGTAAAGAATATATCGGAGCTTTGAATGGAGAAGAATATGACAGTTATACTCCTTTTCTGGATTCTTTAATAGAAGAGAGTTTAACTTTTGAATATTCTTTTGCCAATGGGCGAAAAAGTATCGATGGCATGCCTTCTATTGTTTCCGGAATACCGATGTTTGTAGAACCATTCTTTCTGGTACCGGCCTCGCTTAATGATGTTTCCGGTTTAGGAGGAGAGTTGAGAAAGAAAGGTTATTACACGGCTTTTTTTCATGGAGCAAAGAACGGGTCAATGGGTTTTGAAGCTTACGCAAAGACTTCCGGATATACGGATTATTTTGGAAGAACAGAATATAATAACGATAAAGACTTTGATGGAAAATGGGCTATCTGGGATGAAGAGTTCCTGCAATTTTTTGCGGATAAGTTATCTGGGTTTCAACAACCTTTTTCGGTCGCTTTTTTTAGTGCAACCTCTCATCATCCTTATGTTATACCGGAACGTTATAAGAACGTTTTTCCGGAAGGATCGTTGCCTATTCATAAGTGTGTCCGTTATTCGGATTATTCCTTAAAACGTTTTTTTGAAAGAATATCTAAAGAAGAATGGTTTGAAAATACTGTTTTTGTGATAACGGCAGATCATACCAATCAAACCGAATATCCGGAATATCAGACAGAGAGCGGAGTCTTTGCCGTGCCTGTAATTTTTTACCATCCGGGAAGTGATTTGAGAGGCCATAGGCCGGGAATATCTCAACAAATTGACATAATGCCTACCGTTTTAAGTTATTTAGGATATGATAATCCTTATATAACCTTTGGATGCGACTTACTAACAACACCACCTGAAAAAACGTTTGCCGTCAACTATATCAATGGGATCTATCAATACTTTAAAGGGGATTATTTACTCCACTTTGATGGCGAAAAACCGGTTGCTCTTTATAAATTCACCAGTGATATTTTATTACAGCAAAATCTCTTAAACACATTGGATATTCAATCCGAAATGGAGGTGGAATTAAAAGCAATCATTCAGCAATATATGCTGCGAATGAATGGCAATCAGATAGCCATTCATGATTAAGGTCGAAGCAAAAAGGAATAAATATTCTTTATCTTTTTATCTCTTTCCTAAATCGTCATAGAGTGTCTGAAGAATGGCTTTCCCTTTGTCTAGTCGTTCTGGACCAGTGCAGGACTCTTCGATTATGATTTTATTGGCTGTATTGTCAAAAACTGTTACTCCAGTGCTATCCTTAAAACCGAATCCGTTATTGTAAGAATAAAAAATAAAAGGATAAGAATAAACCGTACTGAATATATCTCTGCTGAATTCAAATTGATAGTGGGAAATATTGAGTTGAGCCAACAAAGTTGCTGCAAGATCTGTTTGATTCATGAGTGTATTGATCTGTAAAGGCTCACTCACAGCTCCTCCCAGCCATAGCATAGGAATATGGAAAAAATCAGGATCGTGTTTTTCCAACGTTTTAGGATAAGAATACCCATGATCGGCCAGTAGAATGATCAAAAGATTATCCCATGCCGGGCTCTTTTTTATTTTCTCGATAAAGCTTCCAAGAGCATTGTCTGTATAGGCAAAAGCATTGGTAGTTTTATCCTGGAACCGGTTGAAAGGAACAACGAACGGATCATGGCTGCTTAATGTAAGAAATCCGGTGTGCCATAAACTATCTGTCCGTTCTTCAATACTTTTATACAAATGATCGAAAGTGATGTGGTCTGTTACACCCCACGCATGGGTCGCCTGCTCTTTGGAAGAAAAAGAGCTTCCGGAAGTAAGTTTCTGATATCCTGTGCTTAAGAAATAACTTTGCATGTTTGTAAAAGCAATATCTCCTCCGTATAGAAAATCCGTTGTGTAACCTACTCTTCTTAATTCTCTGGCTATGGACGGCAATGATTGACTCTTTTTAGGTGATTTCATAATAGAAGTAGTGGGCGCTCCTGGATAACCACTTAGAGCAGAAACTAAAGCCCGGTCGGTACGAAAGCTATTGCCGTAGAAATTATTAAAAAAGATACCTTCGTTGGTAAGCCGTTTAAGGTTAGGAGTAATATCTTCACCATTGTCCGGAATTTCCATAAATGTACTTGCAAAACTTTCCAATAAGATGATAAGTATATTCGGACGTTCTGTTTTTAAAAGTTTTTGAGTCGTTTCGCCTCCTTTAGGATATAGTCCTTTATAAATCTCTTTTCTTTCTTCTTCCGGGAAAAAATTAAATTGTTCGGAGAAGTCTTCTGTTTTTCCTAATGAATAAAGAAAACTGAATAACGGATTAACCGCAGAATGATTCAGAAACTGTTTCTCACTGAAGTAAACTTTCCCGATATTAGCGGTAGATTCGGAAACTCCTCCCCGCATACTGATAAATAATATCCCTCCGAGTAAAATCATGGATATATTTCCTGTTATTTGACCTTTTAGTTTTATCTCAGGCAAAGTTGAAGGCGTAATGCGGACTAAGGCCCATACAGTTAAAGCACTTAGTAATAATGCTGCCACTAATCTTATTAAAATAAAATGCCAGGATACACTTGCCAGTGCATTCGATGGAGAATCCATATAGAGCAGAATAGTTGCATCGAGTTTGAAATTCCAAAACTCATACAGAGACATATCTATGATAAAGGCAGCATTGATCAATAAGCCGATAAGAATATAATAGGGCAGTAGAATCTTTTTTATATTCATCCGACTAAACCATATACCGACCAGAATGAGTAGAAAAGGAATCAATAATAAATATCCGCTTATGGAGATATCTAATATCAGTCCATGTACCATTACCTCTATGAAGTCTTTAAATAAAAGATCAGGCAGGAAGCTGTTGTTGTATATCATAAAAAGAGGCTTTTGTATGATAAAAGCAACCAGAAAGACCAGCCATAAGGTTAGTAAAAAAATAAGTCTTTTTTTCATTAGCAAAAAATATTACCGCTTTCTTCCGAAATCAGCAGGAATTTCCCCCCAATCTTTCGTATTCCATTTCAAAATTGGAGTTGAATAAGTGTTATTCTCAAGCCATACTTCGGCTCTTTCTATTAATTCAAACAATTTTTTATTCTCTGTATTCGCCGTTAATTTTGTCCTGCACTTTTTTTTTCGAACCCATGCTATGGCATTCACACTATCCGAATAAATAGGTAAATCGGAATGTTGCTGCTTGAGTAAAGCAAGTCCATGCACCAAAGCCAGGAATTCTCCTATGTTATTTGTTCCATTATCAAAAGGTCCTATATGGAAAATCTCTTCCCCCGTGTCTGTATATACCCCTCTGTATTCCATTTTTCCCGGATTTCCGGAACAGGCAGCGTCTACGGATAAGCTATTCCTGATTATTTGAGGCGATAAATTTTTTCCTTGTATTACTGCTTTCTTTTCTTTTCCTATATAGTCCCAGGGTGAAGACTGATAAGCTTTTTTCGCTTCATCGTAAGAGGTAAAAGATTTATAGATTGCCCCTTCGAAATTTTCCGTTTGCTTTTTACAATCTTCCCAGGTATTGTAAATGCCGGGTTCAATTCCTTTCCAGACAACATACCATTTTTTTTTTGACATATTTCTCTGTTTGGTATGCAAAATTACGATAAATCAAAGATATATTGTTCTAAAATTATGTAATTTTGTGCAATAATACGAATGTATGCAGAAGATTTTTCTTGTCGGATATATGGGAGCGGGTAAGACGACTATAGGTAGGAACTTAGCTCAAAAGTTAAATATGCATTTTGTCGATTTGGATTTATTCATAGAAAACAGGTATCGGAAAAAGATACGGGAAATCTTTGAAGAAAAAGGAGAAAAAGGTTTTCGCCAGATTGAAAGGAATGCGTTATTAGAAATTATTAGTTTTGAAAATGCACTTGTCTCTACCGGTGGTGGAACTCCTTGTTTTTTTGATAATATGTCCCTGATGAATGAATCCGGTTTAACTATCTATTTAAAAGTTTCGGTAGAAGAGCTGGCAAATCGTTTGGATGCCTGTAAACAAACCAGACCTTTGATAAAAGATAAAACAAAAGAAGAATTAATATCTTTTATACAGGAGAATCTGCAACTCAGAGAACCTTTCTATGATCAGTCTGTTGTAAAAATTGACTCTTGTAGTCTGGATACAATCCAGAATGTGGATTCTACTGTACATCAAATTAGTAATTATCTCAAAAAAATGGAAGATTATGAAAGCAAAGAAAGCTAGCCCTCTAGATATACCTTTGGAGTTGACCAAAGAATTGCCTTTCTCCAGGCATCCCCTGACCATTGGAATCCCGAAAGAAAAACAGAAAGAAGAAAAACGTCTGGCATTTACTCCGGAAGCTGTGGATATGATAGTAGATGCCGGTCATGAAGTCCTTATCGAAGAAGGAGCCGGCGAAGGTATAAATTATACCGATTCCGACTATTCCGAAAATGGGGCGTTGGTAGTTAGTGAAAAGGAAAAGATTTTTTCTTGTGATTTGATATTTAAAATAGCTCCCCCGACTTTCGAGGAGATAAATATATTAAAGAAAAAGACTACCATACTTAGTATGTTGCAAATGCCGGATATTACAGTGGATAATATAAAGGCGATGCAGGCTAAACAGATAAATGCGATCGGATATGAATTAATGAGTTCCGACGGTATTACATTTCCCGTCCGGAATTCAATTTCTGAAATAGAGGGGGCAGCATCTATCTTTGTTGCCTCAGAATTATTGAGTAATGAAAAAGGAGGAAAAGGGGTTTTAATGGGAGGTGTTCCCGGCGTTTCTCCTACAGAAGTAGTGATTATCGGAGCAGGAATGGCAGGTACTGTTGCGGCCCGGGCTGCCTTGGCCTTAGGCGCTACAGTAAAAGTTTTCGATAGCGATATACGGAAGCTTCGCCGTCTTCAAAACGAATTACGGCATCCGGTTTTTACTTCTGTTTTTCAACCGAATGTATTATTCAATGCATTCGACTCAGCCGATGTGGTGATAGGTGCTATGCGTTATATAAACGATCCTGTCCGTTATGTTATTTCGGAAGACCTGATTAAAACAATGAAGAAAGGTGCTCTGATTATCGACTTACGTATTAATCAGGGAGGATGCTTCGAGACCACTTGTTTTTTACCTCCTGAGCATCCCAAGATATTTGAAAAGCATCAGGTGAAACATTATTGCGTACCCAATATCAGTTCAAGGGTAGCAAGAACAACTTCTATGACTTTAAGTAATATTTTTACACCTTTAATAACACGAATGGGAGAGACAGTCGGGTTAACCTCCATGATAAGTACGGATATGGCTTTCCGTTCCGGCTTTTATATGTATGGAGGTAAGTTGGTTAATAACTACGTAGCCAGCCAGTTTAATCTTCCTTCCAATGATATAGGTTTATTTTTGTCCGTGTTTTAGAGAGCCAATTGTTTTTATTACCTTTGGCTCATTAATTGAATTTTGAATTATAACTGAATGACTATTATATATTTATTACTATGCAAGATACCAAAGTTAAAGAACTGGATAAAGTAGTTATACGCTTTTCCGGTGACTCGGGAGATGGAATGCAGCTTGTTGGAACACTCTTTTCAAATCTTTCTGCAGAATTAGGTAATGAAATTATTACCTTTCCGGATTATCCTGCTGAGATTCGCGCTCCCCATGGAACATTGAGCGGAGTTTCCGGCTTTCAAGTACAACTCGGAGCTAAAAAAGTGTATACTCCGGGAGATAAAACAGATGTGTTAATTGCTATGAATCCGGCGGCGTTAAGTGTAAATGCCCAATTCCTGAAACCGGATTCTGTGGTGATTATCGATACCGATTCTTTTTTGAAAAGCGATCTGGAAAGGGCATTATTCAAAACAGAGGATCCTTTTGAAGAGTTGGGGTTAACTTCCGTGCAGGTGGTTGCAGCTCCGATTACCCAGATGTGTAAAGATTGCCTGAAAGATATTTCGGACAACAAACAGGCTTTACGAAGCCGAAATATCTTTGCATTAGGATTGGTATGCTGGTTGTTCAACCGCCCTTTGTCTATTGTGGAGAAGCTTCTTACGGAAAAATTCAAAAAGAAGCCGGCAGTGCTCAGCGCTAATATATTGGTATTGCAGGCGGGTTTTAATTACGGACACAACATCCATGCTGCGGTATCTACTTACCGTATCGAATCTACTCCTCATAAAAAAGGATTTTATACGGATGTAAATGGTAATAAAGCAACGGCTTACGGTCTGATAGCGGCAGCAGAAAAAGCAGGTTTACCCTTGTTTTTAGGATCTTATCCTATTACTCCAGCTACCGATATTATGCAGGAACTTACTGCCAGAAAAGAATTAGGCGTAAAAGTTATGCAGACAGAAGATGAAATTGCCGGTATTTGTACTGCGATCGGGGCGTCTTTTGCCGGACATCTGGCGGCAACGAATACTTCAGGACCCGGGTTGGCGCTTAAAAGCGAGGCTATAGGTTTAGCTGTTATCGCTGAAATACCATTGGTAATAGTGGATGTCCAAAGATCCGGCCCGTCAACAGGAATGCCGACAAAGAGCGAGCAAACCGATTTAATGCAGGCCCTTTATGGCCGCAATGGCGAAAGTCCCGCAGTAGTTATGGCGGCTACATCGCCTACCGATTGTTTCGATGCTGCTTTCTGGGCTTCCAAAATTGCTTTGGAGCACATGACTCCGGTAATTCTTTTAACCGATGGTTATATTGCAAACGGATCTTCTGCCTGGAGAATTCCCGATATGGAAGAATACCCTGAAATCAACCCTCCTTATGTAACGGAAGAAATGCAGAAAGGATGGACTCCATACAAACGCAATCTGGAGAATGATGTGCGTTACTGGGCCAAACCCGGAACGGAAGGCTTTCAACATCGTATCGGTGGATTGGAGAAAGAATATACTACCAGTGTGATATGTACAGACCCCGATAACCATCAAAAAATGGTGAACACCCGTCAGGATAAGATCGATAAAATAGCAGATAAACTTCCGTTACAGGAAGTATTCGGTGATCAGGATGCTGATATGCTTGTAGTCGGTTGGGGTGGTACGTACGGCCATTTATCCGAAGCAGTAGACGATATTCGTAAAGCGGGTAAAAAAGTAGCTTTTACCCATTTCCGGTTTATTAATCCTCTTCCTAAAAATACGGAAGAAATTATGAGACAATACAAGAAAGTGATTGTAGTGGAACAAAACTTAGGACAATTTGCAAATTTCTTACGTTCTAAGATTGGCGGATTTAATCCGTATCAGTTTAACAGAGTAAAAGGTCAGCCTTTTATAGTAGTGCGCTTGGTAGAAGAAATAACAAAATTAATAGAAGGATAAGTCATGACAGAACAAGTAATATATCAGCCTAAAGATTATAAAAGCCCTCAATTGGTAAGATGGTGTCCCGGATGTGGCGACTTTGGGGTTTTGAATAGTTTACATAAAGCAATGGCCGAGTTAAATGTTGCACCTCACAATATAGCCGTTATTTCCGGAATCGGATGTTCTTCCCGTTTACCTTATTATATGAATACCTATGGTTTTCATACCATTCATGGACGTGCGTGTGCTATTGCAACAGGGGTGAAAGTCGCTAATCCTGAATTATCTGTTTGGGTTTCAACAGGTGATGGCGATTGCCTGGCTATTGGAGGTAATCATTTTATTCATGCGGTGAGACGGAATGTGGATATCAACATTCTTTTAATGAACAATAAGATATATGGTTTGACAAAAGGACAATATTCCCCTACTTCCGCCCGTGGATTTATCAGTAAATCTTCTCCTTTCGGAACCGTGGAAGATCCTTTCCGTCCTGCGGAATTAACTATGGGAGCAAGGGGCCGGTTCTTTACCCGTACTATAGACTCAGACGTCAAGAATTCTCCTGAGATTATGACTGCTGCTGCCAAACACAAAGGAACATCCGTTGTCGAAGTAGTACTTAATTGTGTTATTTTTAATGATGGTATAAATAAAGAAATTACAGCAAAGGAAAATCGTCCGGATAAAACCATATTCTTAAAACATGGAGAGAAAATGCTTTATGGAAAAGACAATACTAAAGGAATTGTTCAGGATGGTTTTAAATTAAAGGCAGTTACTATTGGTGAGGATGGCTATACCTTAGAACATATTCTGGTCCATAACTCTAAAGAAGAGGATCCTACTTTGCATTTAAAACTTGCTTTGATGGATGGTAACGAACTTCCGGTAGCTTTAGGAGTTATACGGGATGTCGAAGCGCCTGTCTACGATCAGGAAGTTGAAGCTCAGATAGAAGAAGTGAAAGCGAAGAAACCCGCACGAACACTGAAAGATTTCCTTATGTCAGGAGATGTTTGGGAAATAAAATAAAAAATAAGTAAATAAAATAAAAAAAGAAGCCGAATATTTGTTTATATTCGGCTTTTTTTTGATACATTTGCATTTGTTGACTTTGTAGCCGTTGAGTGTAAATTTATATAAGAATGTTAATCCTTTATAAGAGAATTATAAAGCCCTTTTCCTTCTATCGAGCGTGTTTTATTATCACATATGTTGTATTAATTAGATTATTAAAGTTTATGAAGAAAATTACTTTTTTATTGTTGAGCTTAATTCTCAGTTTAGGATTGAGCACGGCGCAAGTGAGTCCGGAATCTTCCGTTGACGACAATGGTCCCTGGTATTATATTCAGGTTAAAGGTTCGAATGATGTAAGGTTTGACAGGGTAATGTCGGCAAAGCTGGACGAAACTCTGGGTGTTGAAAGGGTCTACGGTGTCTATAAGAACGAAGCAACCTCGGAAGAATTATTAGACAGGATGCTTTGGAGAATTGAGGATAACGGAGATGAAACGTATGTTATCGTAAATAAATCTACCAAAAAACCGATGAGCGTTTTTAACTGGGCTGCACAAACGAAAGATATCGCAATTGTAGACGATAATCCTACTACCGACTGGACTATTGTAGAAACAGATGCTAATCCCGGTTATTATTTTATCCGTGCGACTGTTCCTCAGGCTACCGGATTGTTTTGCCTGCATCAGGGTAATTCTACCTGGGACTATGGTATGATCATGGAAACGGAAGCCTGGGGCGTTGAAGAAGACTCTCAATTTTGCTTTTTACCCAATGAAGATCTGGATGTCGGTTTCATGGAGAAAGATTTTGGGTATGCTTATAAGATGACAAGTCCTTCAGATGAATCTGTTCCAGCAGAATTACTTAATATCAGGGGATCTAGTGCATTGACGGAAGATATCACCTATGCATTGGCCGACGAAACACATTTTATGTGGACCATCGAAAGTTGGGACCCTCAACAAGGAGGTGTTCTTGCTATTTGGTTTATGCCTCAGGCAACAGGAGAATTATCAACTACTTTGACTGTTAAATCGAAAACAGCCGACGGGGAGATTGTAAAAGAAGTCTTGTTAAAAGGTACTGCTGTAGATAAGATCCCGGTTAAAATAAGTCCTACTGTTGCCAATAGTAGCAGCGATGTATGGTATAGTATCCATTTTGATAAGAGAACGGGTTATTATATGAAGGATAAGGGAGCAGGAGAAAAACTTGAAATATATCCCGGATTAAACGAAGATGAAGCTTCTCAATTATGGAAGTTTGTAGCTGTTAACGATACTGCTTATAAATTGGTTAGCAAATTAGGAAATCAATTGAAATATAATGTAGAAGAGATAGTCGAAGATATATCAGTAACTAAAGTAGGACGTTTTCAGGCAGAGACAACTTCGGATCATACATTTGCTTTCAAATTACGTAATACGGATGGAGCCTGGATGATTCAGTGGAATGAATATGAAAAAGAAGTTACCGATGAGATTACCGGAGAGGTAACCCTGCAAAAATCCATTTCTTTCATTAATAAAACCAATAACGATAAAGGTTTTACCCAGTATTACAGTTTGACGGATGTAGGTAATTCGGTTAAATTCTACGAATTCGGAAAAGGTACTTATAAAAAGACAAATTTCCCGGAATTTAGTACGGATCAAAAGGAAGCCTGGTATTTTATTCAATTTAACAGGGTAATTGGTAAAGGTTTAACGACTCATGCTTTCAAAAGTTCGGGTGAAGGACAAGGAATCACGCAGTCTGAAGTGGTAGATCCGGAAGATGCTTCCTTCCATTGGAAATTTGTAGGAGCATGGGATAGCTTCGTTATCGCTGATGCTATGGGTAATGAATTTGGAGCCACCGTTACGGATGCTCAGACAATTCTTGTGCCTGAAGGTGAAGGCGCCAAATATACTTTCATCCGCTATTCCACAACCAATAACTGGCAATTAGAGTGTTTGGAAGATCCAACGCAATCCTATAGATTTATTAATGACTTCGGCGGAAGTTCAACCTCTGTCGGCGGATGGTCAAGCGAAGATTCCGGAGCGGAACTTATTCTCATTCCTCTGGATATGTGGGGAGTTGATACCGGTATAGAAGATATGGAGGAAATATCTGATAATGATCCTGTTGTCGACACTGTATATTATACTTTGCAAGGTATTCAGTTGAATGCTCTTCCATCACAGGAAGGTATTTATATCCGTAAACAAATTCATGCGTCAAAGAAAGTTTCTGCAACGAAAGTGTTTGTTCCCCGGAGATAAGAATTTCTGATAAATAAATACGATAAAAAAGATTGTCTCAAAAAGAACTACTTTGGGACAATCTTTTTTTATTGTTCGATCAATTTAAGATTGGCAGAATTTGTACGTGCTTTCAACCACTCTGTCATGGCTTCCCGCTTTTCTTTTGTAAGCGGACTGCTTACATGCAAATATACCAGCGTAGTAGGCTCGTATTTTTCCGTTTCTATATTGATCAACCACGTGCGGGAGATAGAAGCTTCTTTTACTTTAGGGAATAAAGCTTTGAATTCCGGAATCAAGTCCATGCTCAGTTGATCAAAATCTTCGTATTTTTTTAATTGCTGGCTTAAAGAATCGATAAGAATGTTTTTCTCTTCTATGGATGTTTGCGCATATTCATAAAAGTTCTTCATTACCATATCTTTTATAGCGTCCATTTCGTTTTCGGTGTCGCGCATCCCTTGTTGGATAGATACTTTTGTCCCCGAAAGGCCATAATCATCCAGTTTCTCCCTCGCCTGCTCCAGAGCCAGATCAGGAATAGTTTTGCCGATCGTAATGATCTTTATTTCCTTCTCTTTTCCTTTCCTGCCTATCTCTCTGTTGATGATGTGAGTGCCTGGGTAAGACATTTCTTTAGTGATAAATAAATTGGCCTGATTCTCAAACCAGTTGTTCTGGATCATATTATAGGTGAGATAAGAAGACGGTATAATGGTACAGATAACAATGGCGGTAATAATGCGCGATACTTTCTTCTGAAGATTTTTGTCAACCAATACCACTTTAGGAAACTTAAGTATTTTTACTACAAAGAATGTGGCCAGGGCAATGAATACGGTATTTATGAAATATAAGTAGAAAGCTCCGAAGAAATAAGATAGATTACCGGTTGCAAGTCCGAAACCCGCAGTACATAAAGGAGGCATCAATGCCGTTGCAATGGCGACTCCGGGAATTACATTGCCTTTCGACTTGGAACAACTCGCGATTATTCCTGCACATCCGCCGAAGAAAGCGATTAAAACATCGTATATCGTGGGTTGTGTACGCGCCAGAAGTTCGGATTGAGCCTCGGAAATAGGTGATAAGATAAAAAAGAGGGTAGAGGCTACCACACTGTAAAACGTAGCAATACCAAAATTACGTATGCTTTTTTTGAATAGTTCGAAATCGTTGATTCCTAAACCGAGGCCAAATCCCATGATGGGACCCATTAAAGGAGATATTAACATCGCTCCGATAATCACGGCAGTCGAATTAACATTTAATCCCAGGGATGCAATCAGTATAGCGAAGATCAATACCCAAAGATTCGTGCCTGTAAACTCAACTCCTTTTTTTATGGTGTCGATGGTTTCCAGATCGTCTTCTTTTTCACTTTTTATATCCAGTTTACGAAGGAAAAAAAGTCTTAACTTGCTTATTATTCTTTTCCAGTAGTTCATTGTTTATTAATAAAGCGATTTAAATAAGGTATTTCCTTTAAAGGAAGATCTCTTTTAAGAAGAAATAGAATATAAACAGCAATTAAAAGGGTATTAAAACCCATATGCGCCCATTCGTTTTCGATAGGTACAAAATAAGATATTGCATACAAAACCATGGCTAAACAACTGTAAATACCTATTGTTTTCAGATCGTATTTTACAGGATACTCTCTTTGTCCTATAAAATAAGAAAGAAGCATAATAAATCCGTTTCCGACAAATACGGCCCATGCACAAGCCCAATACCCGTAAACAGGAATAAAAATAACATTGATAAGAACAATAATAATACAGGCTAGGATGGAGAAAACAGCTCCCCAATGGGTTTTGTCATTTAATTTATACCAGAGGGAAAGGTTGGCGTAAATAGCAAAAAAAAGTTCTCCCAGCAAAGCAACCGGTACAATCCCTAAGGCTCCGAAGTATTCTTCATCAATGAAATATTTAATGATATCTAAATAAAATACGACTCCCAGAAAGATTAGCAGTCCGAAAATGACAAAGTATTTCATTACGTCTGCATACGATTGTTTGGCATCCGTATCTTTGCTCTTCTCGAAAATAAAAGGTTCGTAAGCATACCGGAAAGCCTGGGTAAACATGATCATAATCAGGGCAATCTTAAAACATGCGCTGTAGATACCCAATTCATCGAATGCCATGGAAGAATCACCATAGATAAAAGGAAAAATGATCTTGTCGAAAACCTGGTTACTGATTCCTGCAACTCCCATAAGTACCAAAGGGAAACAATAACGCAGCAGTTTAACAGCTAATGATTTGTCGAATTTGTATTTGAATCCGGTTAAGTCCGGAACAAGACATAGATTTTCTATCGTTGTAGCAATCAGGTTGGAAACAAATACATAACCCAGTTCAAAATCTTCGATCCAGAACCAGGAGATGAGTTGAGGCTGATATTTATTGATCCACGGGCAGATGACAAGGAAAAAGATGCAGAAACCGGCATAAAGTATGACGAATAATAACTTCAGGCTTCCGAATTTCTTAGCTTTTTTCTGGTAGCGTAAGTAAGCGAAAGGAATGGCGCTGAAAGAATCCAGACACAAAATAATAATTACAAAACGGATGTATATTTCCGGCGCATTGTCTTCCCATATATAAGGCCGAATATCGGGAAGGAACACCTGGAATACCACAAATGCAACTAATATAATTGCCGTGACGATAATCAGTACAGTAGAAAATACCGTTTTAGGATTGTATTTATCTTTCTGAGAGGCAAAACGGAAAAAACCGGTTTCCATTCCGAAGGTAAGAAGCACAATAGCCAGGGCTGCATAAGCATACAAGTTGCTCATCAACCCGAAATCGGCAGGAGTTAAAGCCCGGGTAAGTAAGAAAGTCATCAACCAATTGATCATCCTTACCAGGATAGTCGTTCCTCCGTAGATAGCGCTATCTTTTATTAATGATTTTGTTTCTGCCATAATTCTTAAAAGAGTGTTCCCTGCTGGGCCGAGCGCGTCCTGCCTAAATGCGAATAGGCGAGGAGGGTGGCTTCTCTTCCCCGGGGGGTCCTTTTTAAAAAGCCTTCTTTAATAAGAAAGGGTTCGTATACTTCTTCAATGGTGCCCGCATCTTCCCCTAAAGCCGTAGCTATGGTTGTTAAACCGACAGGGCCTCCACTGAACTTATCTATGATAGTAAGTAATATTTTGTTGTCTATCTCGTCCAGTCCGTATTTATCTATATTGAGCGATTCCAGCGCAAAACAGGCAATAGACTGGTCTATCTTTCCACTTCCTTTTACCTGTGCGAAATCACGTACCCTTCTTAGTAAGGCATTGCTTACCCGTGGAGTTCCCCGGCTCCTGGAAGCTATTTCAACAGCAGCATTGTCGTCGCACGGAACATTCAATATGGCAGCCGATCGCTTTACAATAGCCGCAAGAGTACTGATGTCGTAGTATTCCAAATGCAAATTAATGCCGAAACGAGCCCGGAGAGGAGACGTTAACAAACCGCTTCGGGTAGTTGCGCCTATTAAAGTGAAGGGTTCCAGGTCTATCTGGATGGAACGGGCGCTCGGACCTTTATCGATCATAATATCGATCCGGTAATCTTCCATGGCGGAATAAAGATATTCCTCCACAACCGGATTCAGACGATGTATCTCGTCAATAAAAAGAACTTCATTCCTTTCGAGAGAGGTAAGAACACCAGCCAGGTCTCCCGGTTTGTCCAGGACAGGGCCCGAAGTTACTTTAAATCCGACGTTTAATTCATTGGCTATGATGTTCGACAGAGTCGTTTTTCCCAATCCCGGAGGACCGTGTAGTAATACATGATCCAAAGCTTCTGTCCGCATACAGGCAGCCTGGACAAAAATCCTTAAGTTTTCAACGATTTTATCCTGGCCGCTGAAACTCTTAAAAGAAAGAGGACGAAGAGCGTTCTCGAATTCTTTTTCTTTCTCACTTATATTATTGGAACGAATGTTATAATTTTCCATCTCAGATCTTTTCTCCGAAGCTTAAATCCCCGGCATCTCCTATTCCCGGAACGATGTAAGCTTTTTCATTTAATTCAGGGTCGATTGCAGCCGCCCATATAGTTGTTTTTTCGACCGGAAATATTTCCCGTGTTCTTTCAATTCCTCTTTTACTGGCAATAGCGCAGGCAATATGGATGCTTTCAGGAATACCTCTCGCTAATAAAGCCTTGTAAGCCAATTCCAGCGACCCTGCCGTAGCTAGCATCGGATCAATAATAATCAACGTTTTTCCTTCTATGGAAGGAGAAGATAAATATTCTACTACTATTTTGAAATTCGTATGATCTTCTTTGTATTGCCGGGCCGCTGAGACAAAAGCATTTTCAGCCTTATCGAAAAATTCCAGGAATCCCTGATGAAAAGGCAATCCGGCCCTCAGGATAGGAGAAAGAACCACCCGGTCCGTAATCAGGGGAATTTCACTGAAGCCTAAAGGCGTCTGGACTTTCGAGAGAGAGTAGTTGAATGTTTTGCTTATTTCATAAGCAATTATTTCTCCGATTCTCTCCAGGTTCTTACGGAAACGAAGACTATCCGTATGGATGGTAATATCCCGGATCTCAGCGATAAATTGATTTAACAGGCTATTGTTATCACTTTCATTGTGAACGGTCATATTTATATTTCTTCAAAGATAATTATTCCGCAAGAGATTTCAAAGTTATACCGTCTGTCTCCTGTTATTATTAATATATTTAATGGATCTTTGTTTGTAAGTATTCAAGTCTTTTCTCCGCTTTTTCCCGCTCGCTCTTAAACTGGTCGAGGTCTTTCAATATGGCTGCGAAATGAACGGTATTTACAACCGCCTTTTTCTCTTTTGCAGACAGGACATATGGGCTGGTCTTTTTGCCTCCCAGATATTCCAAAGTAATTTTATTATCCGCATAGTTATGTATAAACTGCAGCACTCCATTGTCTTTACCTTTCTGGTAAGTCACTGTTTCGTAAGTTATACCGTCCAGGTCTTTGAAAGAATAATTGGCGCCGCCGTCAAAAGGAATGATCTCTGTTTCGGCATATTCACCGGAAGGAATAGATACCTTTACCTGATTGTGTTTGATCGGACTTCCCCGGTAAACACTACTCAAAACCAGGTCGCTCTTTTCATCCACATGTATCTTAATGTATTTAGAAGCATATCCGGGTTGCGGATTGTAGTTTTTGTCGATATATCGTCCCTGATTGTCGTATTCGGTTTTTTCAAAAATGAAATGCTGTTTCAGCGAATCGGCTTCCGTCCGGCGTACCTGAAACATGCTGTCGCAAAAAGCAATATTCCTTTTTTGCTCTTCCACTTCTATTTCGCGCATTAAGGCTAATGCCTCTTTTTGGGCCGATAGTTCTTTCGGAAATTTGATTTTCAAGCTGTCGAGAACTTGTTTGGCAGATCCGAATTCTGCATTTTCATATAAAATCCTCGCTTCCTGCAATTGTTTCTGCGCAGCCTCTTTATCGTTGTTGCAACAGCTGAACAATAAAACAAAAGTTAAGAGAAAAAGATATTCTTTCATTTCAATTTTACTTAGTGTTACAAAGGTAGTGATTTTTTCTAAATGCGGTAT
>JAJBTS010000410.1 GCA_020860885.1 Bacteroidales bacterium | reverse complement strand
CTCCGGTATACTTTCCTTCTTTGTTTGTTCGTTTCATTATTTCATTTTTTCAATCAAGTTCCAAATCCCGCATTAAATGTCTTCAATAAATAATAATAGTTCAAGAATAAATTTTGCTTCAATTAAAAATCCATTTGAATATCCGGATTTTCTTGAGGTACAATTAAAGTCGTTTCAAGACTTTCTTCAATTAGATACTCCTCCTGAAAAGAGAAAAAACGAGGGTTTGTATAAAGTGTATATGGAGAATTTCCCTATAGCGGATACTCGTAATAACTTTGTGCTTGAGTTTTTGGATTACTATATTGATCCTCCGCGTTATACTATAGAAGAATGTATAGAAAGAGGATTGACTTATAGTGTTCCTCTTAAAGCAAAGCTTAAATTATACTGTACGGATCCTGACCATGAAGATTTTGATACAGTTATTCAGGATGTCTATCTTGGACCAATTCCTTATATGACAGAAAAAGGAACTTTTGTGATTAACGGTGCCGAACGAGTTGTTGTTTCGCAGTTACACCGTTCTCCAGGTGTATTTTTCGGACAAAGTTTACACTCGAATGGTACAAAACTTTATTCAGCCAGAATCATTCCTTTTAAAGGTTCCTGGATTGAATTCGCGACCGATATAAATAATGTAATGTATGCATATATCGATCGTAAGAAAAAATTACCGGTAACAACTCTTTTAAGAGCTATCGGATTTGAAAGTGATAAAGATATCTTAGAGATATTTAATTTAGCAGAAGAAATAAAGGTTAATCAGACAAATCTCAAAAAAGCTATTGGACGCAAATTGGCTGCCAGGGTATTAAAGACCTGGGTAGAAGATTTTGTGGATGAAGATACCGGTGAGGTTGTTTCTATAGAACGTAACGAAGTACTGATTGATCGAGAAGTAGTTATTGAGCCTGAACATATTGATGAAATTATGGAATCGGGTGTTCAAACTATATTATTGCATCGTGAAGATCAGAATTTGTCTGATTATGCTATTATTTACAATACATTACAGAAAGACCCTAGTAATTCTGAACGTGATGCAGTAGTTTATATCTATCGCCAGTTAAGAAACGCTGATCCTGCCGATGAAGCAAGTGCACGGGAGGTAATACAGAATCTTTTCTTTTCTGAAAAAAGATATGATCTGGGTGAAGTCGGAAGGTACAGGATTAATAAAAAATTAAATTTAACAACTCCTATTGATGTTAAAGTCCTTACTAAAGAAGACATCATTGAGATTATAAAATATTTGATAGAACTAATCAATTCTAAAGCCAACGTAGATGATATCGACCATTTAAGTAATCGTCGTGTTCGTACTGTTGGTGAACAATTATACAATCAGTTTGGTATTGGATTGGCTCGTATGGCCAGAACAATTCGTGAACGTATGAATGTAAGGGATAACGAAGTGTTTACTCCGATAGATCTTATTAATGCAAAGACAATTTCATCTGTAGTTAATACATTCTTCGGAACCAATGCGTTGTCTCAGTTCATGGACCAAACAAATCCATTGGCAGAAATTACACATAAACGCCGTATGTCTGCATTAGGACCGGGAGGTTTATCTCGTGAACGTGCTGGCTTTGAAGTTCGTGACGTACACTATACCCACTATGGACGTCTTTGTCCGATAGAAACTCCGGAAGGACCTAATATTGGCTTGATTTCTTCTCTTTGTGTATATGCAAAAATTAATGAACTGGGTTTTATTGAAACCCCTTATAGGAAAGTAAGTAACTCAAAAGTTGATCTTTCTTCTGAAGGAATTGTTTATTTGACAGCAGAGGAAGAGGAGGACAAAATTATTGCTCAAGGGAATGCTCCTTTGAATGATGATGGTACGTTTATCAGGACGAGAGTTAAGTCCCGTCAGGATGCTGATTATCCTGTAGTTGCTCCCGAGGAAGTAGAATTAATGGACGTGTCGCCTACACAAATTGCATCTATTGCAGCATCATTAATTCCGTTCCTTGAACATGATGATGCTAACCGTGCATTAATGGGATCCAATATGATGCGCCAGGCCGTTCCTTTATTACGTCCGGAATCACCCATAGTCGGTACTGGCATTGAGGGGCAATTAATTAAAGATTCTCGTACACAGATAACAGCAGAAGGTCCGGGAGAAGTAGTTTATGTTGATGCTACTCGGATCGATATTAAATATGATAGAACTGATGCTGAAGAGTTCGTAAATTTTGAATCTTCGGTTAAATCGTATATTTTGCCTAAATTCAGGAAAACAAACCAGAATACAACGGTTGACTTACGACCTATTATCAACAAAGGAGACAGAGTTGTAAAAAATCAAATATTAACCGAAGGTTATTCTACGGAAAAAGGAGAATTAGCTTTAGGTAAGAATTTGAAAGTAGCTTTCATGCCTTGGAAAGGATATAACTTTGAAGATGCTATTGTTATAAGTGAACGTGTAGTTAGGGAAGATATATTTACTTCTGTTTATGTAGATGAATATATCCTGGAAGTTCGGGAAACGAAACGCGGGGTAGAGGAATTAACTAATGATATCCCTAATGTTAGCGAAGAAGCTACTAAAGATTTGGATGAAAACGGAATTATTAGATTAGGAGCTCGTGTAGAACCGGGTGATATTCTTATTGGTAAAATTACTCCTAAGGGTGAATCTGATCCTTCTCCGGAAGAAAAATTGTTACGGGCTATTTTTGGAGAAAAAGCCGGAGATGTAAAAGATGCGTCTTTAAAGGCTTCTCCTTCATTAAGAGGTGTGGTTATTGGTCGGAATCTATTTTCCAAAGCAGCTAAAAAAGGAAAATCAAAATTGAGCAATAAAGCAAAACTTCCTCAATTAGATGAAGAATATGAAGCTAAAATGAATGATTTGAAGTCCATTCTTATTGATAAGTTA
>JAJBTS010000144.1 GCA_020860885.1 Bacteroidales bacterium | reverse complement strand
ATCCTACCCGATTTGAGTTTGAAGTAATTGTGTATTTACAATAATAAAAATGTTTATCGATAATTAGAATTTATAACTAATTACCTATTAAGTCTCCTGCATTTAAGTTTAGAGGAAGTTACGATTTTGTAATTAATAATTTTTGAAGTTCTTCTGTAGAAATGCTTGAATAAAGTTTTCCTTTATATGCCAGTGATATTTTCCCTGTTTCTTCGGATACAATAATAACTTTAGCGTCTGTTTCTTCCGACAAACCGAGTGCCGATCGATGTCTCAAACCATATCTTTTGGGTATGTCATGATTTTGGGATACAGGTAATATACACGAGGCGGCTTTGATTTTTTTTCCGGCAATAATCATAGCTCCATCATGCAAGGGGCTGTTTTTGAAAAAAATATTTTCAATTAAGCGTGTACTTATATTTGCGTTGATCTCTTCCCCTGTCTCAGCATATATATCTAAAGGGTTGTCCTGTTGAATAGCGATCAATGCTCCCTCTTTTCTTTTTGCCATATCCATTGAGGCCATAACAATAGGCATGATGTAAGAAATATTTTCATCAACAGATTCTCCTTTTGGTTTAAATAGGTTCATTACTACCTGAATTCCTTTATTGGATCCTAATGCTTGCAGAAATTCCCGGATTTCTTTCTGAAATACAATTACAAGTAAAATGAAACCGACACTAATGAATTTATCAAGGATAGCACCCATCAATCGCATTTCAAATACCTGGGATATTAATAGCCAAAGAGCAATAAAAGCTAAAACTCCCAGAAAGATAGCGATGGTTCCAGTCTTTTTCATCAAGAGATAAGTCTCATAAAGAAAAAAGGCTACCAGGAGAATATCAATTGCATCTTTTATTCCAAAATTAATTAACATTGGTTCTGCTGTTTTAATTTATTAAAGAGTTGTACAGTTTCCACAGCTTCTTTTACATCGTGTACACGAATAATATTCGCACCTTGAATGAGAGAAAACATATTTAACGCTACTGTTCCTGTTAATGCATCAGAGGCAGATATATCGAGTACTTCTCTTATCATTGTTTTTCTGGAAATCCCAACGAGGATAGGAAGTTCGAAAATAGATAATTTATCCATTTTATATAACAATTCATAGTTTTGATCCGTTGTTTTACTAAAACCAAATCCAGGATCTATCCAGATATCATTTACACCCTTTTGATGTAAAATGTTAATTTTTTTTGAAAAATAAAGAATAATATCCTGTAATAAATGGTTGTAATGAGTATATTCCATCATTGTTTTTGGCGTCCCTCTCATATGCATAATAATATAAGGTACTTGTAAATCCGCTATTGTATCAAACATCTGTGGATCTAACTCTCCTCCTGAAATATCGTTTATGATGGATGCCCCAAATTCTTCCACACTCTTTTGTGCTATTTTTGAGCGAAAAGTGTCTATGGAAACAATGGCATTTGGCTCTATATCAAAAAGGATTTCCAAACCATACTTTAAACGTTTCCATTCTTCTTCTTCGCTTACAAAATCTGCGTTGGGACGTGAAGAATAGGCACCTACATCTATGATGTCTGCACCTTCTTCAAGAATTTTTAATATTCTTTCAATAATATCTTCTTTACTTTGTTTCCGGCTTGCTGTAAAAAATGAATCAGGCGTGATATTAAGTATTCCCATGACTTTAGGAGAAGAAAGATCTATTAACTCTCCCCTTACATTAGCAGTCATACGCTTTTTCATAAAATTCATGACACAAAAATAGAATTTTTTATGCAGTAATCAAGGCTATTTTTTATCTTTGTTGATTTCAAATTATTTTTATTATTATGCAGATCGCTCAATTATATGAATTGTTTCTTCAATATCCAATAATTACTACAGATAGTCGTAATTGTGCTCCTAACTCTATTTTTTTTGCATTAAAGGGAGATCGGTTTGATGGTAATGAATATATAGAGCAAGCTCTGCACAATGGGGCCGCCTATGCATTAAGCGATAAGAAGAATTTTTTACAAAACGATAGGATTATAGTTGTTGAAAATGTTCTCCAGACATTGCAGGATCTTGCAAATTACCATCGTAAAAAGATGGCGGCAAAAGTTATTGCAATTACAGGTACAAATGGAAAAACCACTACTAAGGAATTAGTGGCTCAGGTTTTATCTGCAAAGTATTCTGTGCTCTATACTCGGGGGAATTTAAATAATCATATAGGTGTTCCATTGACTTTATTGGGATTAAAACAGAATCATAAGTTTGCGATTATTGAAATGGGAGCTAACCACATAGGAGAGATATATCAATTATGTCGGATTGCGGAACCGGATTATGGAATTATAACAAATATAGGAAAGGCTCATTTAGAAGGTTTTGGGTCAATGGAAGGTGTAATAAAAGCTAAAACAGAATTGTATAATTATCTCAGAAATAAGGGGGGGGCTGTTTTTGTTAATCAAGAAAATTCATTTTTGAAAGATTTTTATAAAGGTTTATTTATAATCCCTTATGGAACTGCTTCAAATGCACCAATTTCCGGAAAAATTATAAAAGAAGATTCTTCTTCCACCTTTTCTTTAGAATGGAAAAAAGGGAAAGAGAATTATACTATAAAAACTCAATTGATAGGAAATTACAATCTGGAAAATGTATTGGCTGCTATATGTATAGGAAGCTATTTCGATGTTCCGGAAGAGATGATAAATAAAGCTATTTCGGCTTATGCTCCCAATAATAATCGTTCTCAAATTATAAAAACTCACAAAAATGTTTTGCTTTTAGATGCTTATAATGCAAATCCGAGTAGTATGGAAGTTGCTATAGAAGATTTTGTTAATTCCACGCTTTGTCCTAAAATTATTGTATTAGGAGAAATGAAAGAATTGGGAAGTTCCAGTAAAGAAGAACATGGTACTATTTTGGAAC
>JAJBTS010000390.1 GCA_020860885.1 Bacteroidales bacterium | reverse complement strand
CGGCTACCTTTTTCATGGATGTGGCTACTTCCGAAGAGATCAATTCTTCAGGATCCGTTTCATCCTTTACAGCATTTATGGCAGGATGATCTGCCCGACAAGATACACTCACACAAAAATTAAATAATAGTAGTAAACCTAGCCCTGCTAATAATTGCTGTCCCATTTATTAATATATTAAATTTATGATAATTTTCTGTGTATAAGATTTAAGATGCAAAAATAGCACATCTGTGTTATCCTAATTTACTCTTACTATTCATTTTTTTATCTTAATTGTTTATTTATCTTAATTGTATATTGGGAATCATATTTATACTTTACCTTTGTACCAAATATAAAAATTATGAAAATAGGGGATAAAGTTCGTTTTTTAAATGCAGTCGGAGGAGGCATTGTCCGTCGTTTTCAGGGAAAAGACCTTGTTATTATTGAAGAAGAAGACGGCTTTGAAACACCGGCACTTATCAGGGAATGTATAGTAGTAGGAGAGAATGCTAATCAAATTACTCAATCCTCCCGCCAAGCTGTGGAAAAAGTAGAAATACCACAACCTGCGGAAAGCCGGAAGGAAAAAGAAAAAACAGAAATCATTGAGGTATCAGGAGGAGATAGACTAAACGTACATCTTGCTTTTTTACCTATAGACATCAAAAGCTTAGGAAAAACAGATTTTGAAACTTATCTTATAAATGACAGCAATTACTTCTTGTTTTTCAATTATATGAGTAGACAAAATAATTCCTGGATAAGCAGACATACGGAATTAATAGAACCCAATACCCGTATTTTTATCGAAGAATTCTCTAAATCCCAACTCAACGAATTAGAGAAGCTATGTATTCAGTTCATCGCTTTTAAACAGGAAAAACCTTTCGGTTTAAAAAACACTTACAGTGTCGAACTGCGTATCGACGCTCTTAAATTCTTCAAACTTCATAGCTTCCGGGAAAACGATTTCTTTGAGGATGAAGCATTGATCTATTCAATAGTCAACAACGATACTCCTGCTAAAGAATTATTGATTTCTGCTACTGAAATTCAGGAAGCAATGACGCAAAAAATAAAAGCAGATAAACCCCACCGCATACCTACTGAGGTAAAAAAAGAAAAAAAACAATCTATTATCGAAGTAGATTTACATATCAATCAGTTACTCGATAATACTTCCGGATTAAGCAATACCGATATGGTCAATTTACAATTGGATAAATTCCGTGAAGTAATAGAAGAAAATAAAAATAAGAAAGGACAAAAAATAGTTTTTATTCATGGAAAAGGGGAAGGAACTTTACGAAACGCAATCCTCCAGGAACTAAAATCCAAATACAAAAACTTCCCGGTTCAGGATGCTTCATTCAAAGAATATGGATTTGGCGCTACCATGATAACTATTAAGTAATATAAAAGAATGAAAAATAACTCCATTGAAATAGAACGGAAATTTTTAATCTCCGGAGATTTTACTCCTTATGTAATAAAAAAAGAACGAATTATTCAGGCTTATTTAACTGCAGATACAAAAAGAACCGTTCGGGTGAGAATCAAAGGAGAGAAAGCCTTTCTTACAATAAAAGGGGGAGCTAATCCCAATGGATTTTCTCATCTTGAATTCGAATATCCGATTCCTTTTCAAGACGGACAGGCGATTCTGGATCTGGCCCAACCGGGTATTATAGAAAAAGAAAGAAATTATATCCCTTATGGAGATCATATTTATGAGGTAGATGTATTTCATGGGAAACACGAAGGTCTGGTAATTGCAGAACTGGAATTGCAATCGGAAGATGAGGAATTTGAGAAACCCGAATGGCTGGGAATTGAAGTTACAGGTGATGAAAGATATTACAATGCTTATCTGGCTTCCCATATCTTATAGAGGGATTACTCCATCAGATCACTCATAATTCCATCAGAAACAAATATCCCTTTTCGTGTTAAGCGTAAATAGTTCCCATTTACTTCCAGTAAGTGATTCTTTAAGTATTTTTCCGCCTGTTGTAGCATATATTGTTTTTTTCCTAAAATATGCGGATCTTCGAGATTTATACCTTTCATGGTGCGTAACCGGGTAATAACAAAATCATTATAAGCCGCCTTTCCGTCAATAATTTCTGTTTCGGGGGTATAATCCAGATAATTTCCTTTTAGAATATTCTTATTCCATTGCCTGCTTACTCCATTGTAAGAATGAGCTGCCGCTCCTATTCCAAGGTAATGAGAACCATCCCAATAAGAAGAGTTATGACGAGAATGGAATCCTGGTTTTGCAAAATTAGAAATCTCGTATTGCTTAAATCCGGCACTTTCTAACGTCTCTATTAATATTTCAAACATCTGACTACTCAATTCTTCGTCTACAGGATTTACATCTCCCTCCATTAATAGCCGATGCAATCGTGTTCCTTCTTCGTAAATCAGGTGATAAGCAGATATATGTTGTATATCCAGATCCATTGCCTGCCGTATATTTTTTTTCCAGCCCTCCGCACTTTGTTGAGGCAATCCATACATCAAATCAATACTGATATTATTATATCCATAATTCTGTAAAGTTTCAACTGCCTGAATTGCAGTTTGAGCATTATGTCTACGATTTAAGAACTTTAGTTCCTTATCAGAGAAACTTTGAACACCCAAACTTATCCTGTTAAAAGGCAAATGACCGATAGATTTCAAATACCCGTTGGAAATATCATCGGGATTGGCTTCCAAAGTAATTTCAGCATTTTCCCAATCCACCTCCGGAAGATTCCGGATACAGGTAAAAATTCCCTCGAAATCAGAAGCTTCTAAAAGAGAGGGAGTACCCCCTCCAAAATAAATCGTTTGAATCGTTTGGCCATTCAAATAATTTTTTCTTTCTATTAATTCTCTGAATAAATTGTTTATATACTGTTTCTTTTCTTTTATATT